>CAZGDZ010000006.1:10195-21058 GCA_964524855.1 uncultured Macromonas sp. | reverse complement strand
GCCGTTCGCGGCCAAACGTGCTCTCGGGGCCGTGGCCGGGAATGAACACGGTGTCGTCACCCATGGGCCACAGGCGTTCGCGGATGCTGCGGATCAACTGCTCGTGGTTGCCCTGGGGAAAGTCGGTGCGGCCGATGCTGCCAGCAAACAACACGTCACCCACGAACGCACGCTGGGCTTCGGGCGAATAGAACACCACATGGCCCGGGGTGTGGCCGGGGCAATGGCGCACCTGCAGGGTACTGCGGCCCACCTGCACCGTGTCGCCATCGGCCAGCCAGCGGTCGGGCGTGAAATGGCCGGCCGGCGGAAAGCCGAACATCACACTTTGCTGCGGCAGGCCGTCGATCCAGAACTGGTCGCCGGGGTGCGGCCCCACGATGGGCAGGGCCAGTTGCTGCGCCAGCGTTGCGGTGCCGCCTGCGTGGTCAATGTGGGCATGGGTCAGCAGGATTTGCCGGAGGTTCAGCCCCAGGCGTTGCGCCTCGGCCTGCACCAAGTCCAGATCGCCGCCCGGGTCGATCACGGCCGCGTCCATGGTTGCGTCGCACCACACCAGCGAGCAGTTTTGCTGAAAGGGCGTGACGGGGATGGTGTGGTACTGAAGCATGGCAAGGGCGGTGGACAAATCAACGCCGAATTGTAGGAGCCCTGGCCAGAATGCTCATCGAACGCTCCCTCGGCGCCTCACGCAAAGCGCGCGGGGGCGTAAGGGGTGGGGTTGACCACGGGCGGGGTGCCATCGATCCAGTCGGCCAACAACTGGCCGCTGACAGGTCCCAAGGTGAAACCTTGGTGTGCGTGGCCAAAGTTGAACCACAGGCCACGGTGCCGGGGCGCCGGGCCAATGACGGGCAACATGTCTGCGGTGCAAGGCCGCGCGCCCAACCAGGGTTGAGGCTCCACCGGGGTGGGCAGGTCCAGCAACTCGCTCGCCCGCGCGTGGGCCTTGGCCACCTGCACTGGCGTGGGCGGCGCGTCCAGCCGGGCAAATTCGGCGCCGGTCGTCAGGCGCACGCCGCGCTGCATGGGGGCCAGCACATAGCCCACATCGGCGTCCAGCACCGGCATGGACGGCACAGGCCCGCCCACGTAATGCTGGTGGTAGCCGCGCTTGACGAATAAAGGATAGCGGTAACCCAAGGTCCGGATCAGCCCGTCGGACCACGGCCCCAGCGCGACCACCACCTGACCGGCCTCCACCGGGCCGTCTGCCGTCTGAACCCGCCAACCGGTCGGGGTGGCGCTCAGGGTTTGTGCATCGCCTGCCACGATGCGCCCGCCCCGTTGCTGAAACAAGGCGGCGTAGCGTGCCACCAGCGCGCCGGGGTCGCTGACCGACCAGGGATCTTGCCAATGCACCGCACCGGCCAGCCGGCGCCGCAACACCGGCTCGGCCGCCGCCAGGGCGTCAGCGTCCCACACCTGGTGGTTCAGACCTTCGGCCTGGGCCTGCCGGTGCGCGCGCTCGGCCGCTTGGCGCCAGGTGTCGGGCTGGCGAAACACCTGCAGGTAGCCCTGACGCTGCACCAAAGCCTGGGCCCCAGCCGCCTCAATGAATGGCTGGTGCCCACCGGTGCTGTGCGCGATGAGTTGGGCGTAGGCCTGTGCGATGACCGCGTGGCGGTGTGGCCGGGAGTTGAACCAATAGGCGCTCAAAGGGCACACCAATCCGGGCAAGGCACCAAAGTGGTAGTTCACATCTGCGCCTTGCCTGAAAGCGGCGCTCCACAGGTGGGCCAGATCCTGCGGAAAGGGGTACGGCTCCACCGCCTCGCGCTGGATGATGCCCGCGTTGCCGTAGGAGGTTTCACACCCGGGCGCGCGCCGGTCCACCAGCGTGACGGTGTGCCCACGCTGTTGAAGGTGCAAGGCGGTGCAAGTGCCGACCATGCCGGCCCCAAGGACGATGACGTCGTGTTTCATGTGCATTGGATGGGGAAGAGTGGGCATTATTCCGCGAGCGACGCTTGGACGTGGGCAATGAACGCCCTGGCGGCGTCGGGGATGTGGCGCCGCGCCATGGTCTGCACCTCGAAGTGGCGCTCGCTCATCTCGCGGTCGCGCAAGGGTATGGCCACCACCCAGCCATCCTTCAGGTGGTGGCTCAGCGCGGTGGCCCCGCAAAAGGTGATGGTCTCGGTCTCGGCTGCAAAGTTGATCAAGGGGTACAAATGGTCGCTGGTGAAGGCGACCCGGGGTTGCAAGCCCTGGCGGCTGAAGCTGATGTCCACCAACTGCCGCAGGGTGGAGGTGGGCGCGGGCAAGGCCAGCGGGTAAGCCACCGCCTGCGACAGCGACAGCTGCCGCCGCCCCGCCAACGGGTGGTTGGGCGCCATCACCGCCAGCACCGGCGACGCATGGCGCAGCACCACCTCCAGGCCGGGCTCCGACGCCAGGCTCACGGTCACGCCCAGGTCGGCCTCGCCCTCCCGCACTTGGCGCGCCACCTCGGCCTGCGTGCCCATGGACAGCGAAAATTCGATGCCGGGCCGCTGTTGCTGAAAAGACGCGATCAACGACGGCAGGAAGCCGTAGGCAAACCCCTCGGTGGCCGCAATCCGCACCCGCCCCGACCGCAGGCCGCGCAACCCCTGAATGTCCTCGGTCACCCGCTCGATGTCGAGCCAAGCACGCCGTGCATGTGCGGCCAGCAGCTCACCGGCGGAGTTCAGCACCATCCCACGCGAGCGGCGCTCGAACAACAGCGTGTCCAGCGAACGCTCCAGCCGGGCGATTTGCCGGCTCACTGCCGAAGGCGCCACCGACAACTTCGCCGCTGCCTCGGTCACCGAGCCCGTCTTCACCACCGCCATGAAGTGCTGCAACGCCACCTCCTGCAACACGCCAGGATCGGCGGGGCGGCGAGACGCGGGGCGGGCGGTCGATGCAGGGGTGTGGGGCATGGTCGAAGTCGAACGGGTCAATCAAGGTTTCCAATATACGCAACGAAAGATTCTAAAGATTGACGTTGCAGCAATCCAGTCCAGTTCTTACGATGAATACACCTTCCTCCACTTCCTCGCAGAGCCCCGTATGAACCACACCCGCCTACTCAAACGCGCCACCCTGTCCACCCTGGCGGTGGCCACGCTCTCGACGCTGACCACCTGGACCAGCACCAGCGCCCTGGCGCAAGAGGCGTTTCCCAGCCGCGCGATCTCCATCGTGGTGCCGTTTCCGCCGGGTGGCAGCACGGACGTGGTGGGCCGGCTGTTGGCCAAGGGCATCTCCGACCAGCTGGGTCAACCGGTGATCGTGGAAAACCGCCCGGGGGCGGGCACCGCGGTGGGGGCAGGTTACGTCGCCAAAGCCAAGCCCGACGGCTACACGCTGTTGCTGAGCTCGGGCTCCACCTTCACCGCCAACCCCGCCCTGCGCAGCAACCTGCCCTACGACTCGGTCAAAAGTTTCGACCCGGTGGGTGTCGTCGGACGCATCCCGCTGATCCTGCTGGCCAACAACAACGCCCCGGCCAACAACGTCAAAGAGTTCGTGACGGCGGTCAAGCGCACGCCAGATCAGTTGGCTTACGCGTCTTACGGCAGCGGCACCACCGCCCACTTCACCGGCGAAATGGTGCTGCACAGCATCGGCGGCAAGATCATGCATGTGCCCTACCGTGGCAGCGCCCCAGCCATGAGCGACCTGATCGGCGGGCAAGTGCCGTTCTCGGTGGACACCGTGACGGCGGCCATCCCTCAACTCAAGGCGGGCAAGGTCAAGGCCATCGCTGTCACCACAGCCACGCGCTCGTCGCTGCTGCCCAACGTGCCCACCTTCGCCGAGGCGGGCTACCAAGACATCAACGCCGACACCTGGTTCATGCTGGTGCTGCCCAAGGGCACGCCCGAAGCGGCCCGTGCCACCCTGGAAAAAGCCGTGGCCAAGGTCGTGGCCACGCCCGCCATCAAGCAAGCGCTGCAGGAACAAGGCATGGAAGTGGCTTTTGAGGACCGCAAAGCCGCTTCGGCCCTGATTGAAAAAGAACTGCCGCTGATGCGCGCCACGGCCGCCCGCGCCAACATCAAAGCCGACTGAAGCCACGCCATGTTCTGGACTGATACTGCCATCGTGGAACTGTCGGCGGTTGAGTTGCGGCGCCTGATCGGCGCCCGCCAGCTCTCGCCGGTCGAACTGCTGGACGCCTGCGTGGCGCGCATTGAGCGACTGAACCCGCTCGTCAACGCCGTCACCGCCACCTGCTTTGAGCGCGCCCGGACCGAAGCCCGCGCCGCCGAACAGGCGGTGATGCGGGCCGAGCCGCTGGGCCTGCTGCACGGCCTGCCCCTGGGCGTGAAGGACCTGGAGCCCACGCAGGGCCTGCTGTCCACCATGGGCACGCCCAGCCTGCGCAACCACGTGCCCGCCCACGACATTGAGCTGGTGGCCCGCTTGCGGCGTGCAGGCGCCATCGTGACCGGCAAAACCAACGTGCCCGAAATGGGCGCCGGTGCCAACAGCCGCAACCCGGTCTGGGGCGCCACGGGCAACCCCTTCAGCCCCAACCTGAACGCGGGCGGCTCGTCCGGCGGGTCGGCCTGCGCACTGGCGCTGGACCTGCTGCCGGTGTGCACCGGGTCGGACACCGGGGGCTCGCTGCGCATCCCCGCCGCCAAGTGTGGCGTGGTGGGGTTCCGGCCCTCGCCCGGCGTGGTGCCCAGCGTGCGCAAGAGCTTGGGCTGGTCGCCCATTTCGGTGGTCGGCCCCATGGGGCGCACCGTGGGCGACGCCTGCCTGCAACTGGCTGCCTCGGCCGGCCCCCACGCGGGCGACCCATTGAGCTATCCGCTGGACGCACAGGCCTTTCTGAACCCACCACCGATCGACCTGTCGCGGCTGCGCGTGGCCTGGACCGAAGACTTTGGCGCCTGCGACGTGGACCCGGCGATACGGCAGACCATGCGCGAAAAAATGCGCGCCCTGCGCCCCCTGTTCGCCGCCTGTGACGAGGTGGACTTCGACTTCAGCAACGCGCACCGCTGCTTCGACGTGCTGCGGGCCGAAGCCTTCGTGGCAGGCATGCGGGCCACCTACGAACGCGACCCGTCCAGTTTGGGCCCCAACCCGCGCGCCAACTACGAAATGGGCGCCCAGATGAGCCTGCTCGAAACCGCCTGGGCCCAAGCCGAACAAACCCGCCTGACGGCGCGCTTCCAGCGCGTGTTCGCCGATTACGATCTGGTGCTGTCGCCGACCACCCCGGTGTCGCCATTTGCGTGGACGCAGTCGCACGCCGATGTGATCGACGGCCGACCGCAAGACAACTACTACCGCTGGCTGGCCTTGACCTACCTCATCACACTGACCACCCACCCGGCCATCAGCCTGCCTTGCGGGCGGGACACGGCTGGCATGCCTTTTGGTTTGCAGGTGGTGGGCCGGTTCCGGGGCGACCTGGCCCTGCTGGGCGCAGCCCAAGCCATGGAGCAGGCGTTTGCCGGCGACCCGGTGCTGCAACGCCCCCGCCCAGACCTGAACACGCTGCGCGCGCCTTCGGTGTCCCTCACTTCCATCGTGACCGCCCCGCCAGACGACCGGCACGCCCACACGCCCAACGACCAAGCCGTGGCCTCGGTGGTCTGAACAGAGATTTTTGCCCATGCCCGACACCACAGCTGAGTTCAACACCGCCGACCTGCTGGCAGGCCGCCCCGTTTTTTGGGGTCAAGGCCTGACACCGCTGGCCCCGGTTGACGATCCGTCGGCCGAACTCATCACCCCGGCGGCCGTTGCCGAAGTGCAGCAACGCTTCGCGCGCTTTGCCCCCTTGATGGCCCTGCTGTTCGACAGCGTGGCCGACAGCGGTGGCGTGATCGAATCGCCGCTGCTGCCGGTGCCGCAACTGCAGCACGCGTTGGGCCTGTCGCCCGACCATGGCGCGCTGTACGTCAAGGCCGACCACCAATTGCCGATCGCTGGCTCGGTGAAAGCCCGGGGCGGCACGCACGAGGTGATTGAGTTTGCCGAACGGCTGGCGCTGCGGCACGGTCTCATCACCCCCGAGGCCGACTACCGCGCACTCGCAGCGCCCCAGGCGCGCGCCCTGTTCGGCCAGTACACCGTGGCGGTGGGCTCCACCGGCAACCTGGGGCTGGCGATCGGCACCATGGCGGCCGCGCTGGGGTTCCGCGCAGAGGTTCACATGTCGGCCGACGCCAAGGACTGGAAAAAGCGCCGTCTGCGGGCGCTGGGCGTCCATGTGGTGGAACACCCGGGCGACTACGCCAGCGCCGTGGCCGCCGGCCGCCGCAATGCGGCCGACAACCCGCTCTGCCATTTCGTGGACGACGAACACTCCACCTCGCTGTTTCTGGGCTATGCCAATGCAGCGGCGCATCTGGCGCACCAGTTGCAGACCAGCGGCCGCGTGGTCGATGCCGAACACCCGCTGTTTGTCTACTTGCCCTGCGGCGTGGGCGGCGCCCCCGGCGGCATCGCCTACGGGCTGCACCAAATTTACGGCCGGCACGTGCACTGCATCTTCGCAGAACCCACGGCATCGCCCTGCTTTTTGATGCAACTGCTGGCTGGCTCGAACGCGCTGCCCACGACCCACCGCAACCCATCGGTGTACGACATCGGCTTGGACAACCGCACCGAAGCCGATGGTCTGGCGGTGCCCCAAGCCTCGCTGCTGGCGGCGGCGGTGGCCGGCCCACGGGTGGCAGGCGCCTACACGGTGGCCGACGACACGTTGTTCCAACACCTCTACCAGGCCCAGACCACCGAGGCACTGCGCATCGAACCCTCCGCTGCGGCGGGTTTCTCCGGCCCCGGCATGCTGCTGGGCACGGACCAAGGGCGCCACTACCTGGCGATCCACGGCATTGAGGCGGAAGCGTTGCAGCAGGCCACCCACATCGCCTGGTTGACCGGCGGCAGGCTGGTGCCAGAGGCGGAGTACGACGCGTTTTTACAGCGCGGCGAGGCGGTGGCAGTGCTCAGCGCTTGACACGCCAAACCCGGTCAGACCTCCACCAGCTCCACCAAAGCCAAGGCGGCGCTGGACAACTGAGCACGCTGGCGCATCGCCAGCAACAGGCGGCGCTCCACGTCCACGCCGGTCAAGCGCACAAGGGCCAGGTTCAAGGCCTGCACATAGAGTTGCGCCGTGGACAAAGGCAGCACCGCCACCCCCAGGCCGCTGGCCACCATGCGGCACATGGCGTCAAAACTCCGCACCTGCACCCGGATCTTCAGCGTCAGGCCCACCATCTCGGCCGCGGCGATGACCTTGCGCGACAACGACGCGCTGCGCGCCAGCGCCACCTGGTCGCAGGCCAGGGCTTCGTGCGCCGGCACCTGCACCCGCTGTGCCAAGGGGTGGGTTTGCGGCACCAGCAGCACCAGCTCGTCCACGTCGCACAGCACCACTTCCAAGCCCTCGCGGGGCACGTTGTCGCCAATCACGGCCAATTCGGCGCTGCCTTTTTGCACCGCGCGTATGCCGTCTTCGCTGAGGGCGTCTTCCAGCTCAATGCGCACCATGGGGTGCAGGGCCGCATAGCGCGCCAGCAGCGCCGGCAAAAAACCACCGCAGGCCGATGGGTTGGCACAAAGTCGCAAATGGCCGGTGGCGCCCTGCTGCAGATCGTCCACCGCTTGCGCCAGTTGCTCCAGACGGGCCACCACGTCAATCGCATGGCGGTGCAGGGTTTGGCCTTCGGTGGTGGCGGTCACGCCGCGCTGCCCTCGCACCAGCAGCGCGACCCCGCAATGCTGCTCCAGCTCCACAATGCGTTTGCTGGCGGCGGGCAAAGAGATGCCAAACCGATCGGCCCCGGCCGTCAGGCTGCCGGCATCCACCACGGCCACAAACAGCCGCAACGTCACCAAGTCGAAACGATTCAGGTTGATCACACAAGCTCCTTAACCCACCGGAGAGGGTGCCTCAACCAATGGCGAATGGCGCATTGTGGCCGATGGCCCGACCATAGACACGTTGCCAGCCGACCGCAACACCCACTTACAACGAAACCGGAGACACGCATGTTGAAACTCAAATGGATGGGCACCGCTTTGGCCCTGCTGTCCGTCACCGTAGCGATGCCCACCCTGGCACAAAGCTGGCCGACCAAGCCGGTCACTGTGATTGTGCCCTTCCCCGCAGGCGGGGGCACCGACGCCTTCGCCCGACCCTTGTCGGTCCAGCTCTCCAAACAGTTGGGCAAGCAAGTGATCATCGACAACAAGGGGGGAGCTGGCGGCAACATTGGCGCCACGGCGGCGGCCCGTTCGGCGGGCGATGGCTACACCTGGTTCATGGGGGCGGTGCACCACGCGATTGCGCCGTCCATCTACCCCAAACTGGACTACAACCTGTCGGCCGACTTCAAGCCCGTGGCCTTGCTGGCCAGCGTGCCCCAGGTCATCGTGGTCAACCCGCAGCGGGTGCCAGCGAACAACTTGCAAGACATGCTGAAGCTGGCCAAGGATCAAGGAGGCGCCTTGAACTACGGCTCCGCCGGCAACGGCACCTCGCACCACCTGGCAGGTGAGTTGTTCAAGCTGCAAACCAAGACCGACATCCAGCACATCCCTTACCGGGGCGCCGGGCCGGCCCTGCAAGACTTGCTGGGCGGACAGGTGGCGATGATGTTCGACGGGCTGGGCTCTTCGGCCAACCACATCAAGGGCGGTCGCATCCGCGCGATCGCGGTGGCCAGCGCCAAGCGCGCCTCGGGCTTCCCGGACATCCCCACCGCTGCCGAAAGCGGCTTGCCCGACTACCAGGTGGCCACCTGGTACGGCCTGTGGGCGCCTAAAAACACCCCCAACGAAGTCATCGAACGGATGCAGCAAGAGCTGAAAAAAGCCTTTGCCTCACCCGAAATCAAGTCCACCTGGACCAACCTGGGCGCTGAAACGCCCGACAGCTACGGCGCGGCATTTGGCGGCTTTGTAGACGCCGAAACCAAACGCTGGGCCGAGGTGGTGAAAGCCGCCAACGTGAAATTGGAGTAACTGAGATGGAAGTGACGTCCTGGAATGGGCGGGCCACCCAGAAGCGTGAGCGACTGGCGCGGGCGGCCACGGCACTGGGTGCTGCACAGCAAGGCAAAGTGGTGCGCGCCAACGCCGCGCCCACCTTGTTGACCGCGGTGCTGCAACCGGGCGACCGCGTCTGCCTGGAGGGCAACAACCAGAAGCAAGCCGACTTTCTGGCCACCGCCCTGGCCGCCCTGGACCCAACGCAGGTGCACGGTCTGCACATGGTGCAGTCGGTGCTGGCCCTGCCGCAACACCTGGACGTGTTCGAGTCCGGCATCGCCAACCGGCTGGACTTCAGCTTCTCAGGGCCGCAAGGCGCGCGGCTGGCCAAGTTGGCCTCGGCGGGGCGCCTGCAGATCGGCGCCATCCACACCTACCTGGAGCTGTTCGCCCGCTACTTTGTGGACCTGACGCCGCAGGTGGCGCTGATCGCCGCGCAGGCCGCCGACGCCGAGGGCAACCTCTACACCGGCCCCAACACCGAGGACACGCCCGCCATCGTCGAAGCCACCGCGTTTTCGGGCGGCATCGTGATTGCGCAGGTGAACGAACTGGTGGACGGCCGAACCACCCGCCTGCCCCGCATTGACGTGCCCGCCGACTGGGTGGACTTTGTCGTGCAAGCGCCGCAGCCGCAGATCAGCGAAATCCAGGTGCTGATGGCGATGATGGCCATCAAGGGCATTTACGCCGAGTACGGGGTGCAGCGCCTGAACCACGGCATCGGCTTCGACACCGCCGCCATCGAACTGCTGCTGCCCACCTACGCCGAGCAATTGGGCTTGAAGGGCAAGATCTGCCAGCACTGGGCGCTCAACCCGCACCCGGCCATGATTCCCGCCATCGAGGCGGGCTGGGTGCAGTCCATCCATTCCTTCGGCTCCGAGCTGGGCATGGAGGACTACATCCGCGCCCGGTCTGACGTGTTCTTCACCGGCCCCGACGGCAACCTGCGCAGCAACCGGGCGTTTTGCCAGGCAGCCGGGCACTACGCCTGCGACCTGTTCATCGGCTCCACCCTGCAGATGGACCTGCAAAGCAACAGCTCCACAGCCACGCTGGGGCGGATTGCCGGCTTTGGCGGCGCGCCCAACATGGGGGCTGATGCGCGCGGGCGGCGCCACACCAGCCCAGCCTGGCTGAAAGCCGGCCAACAGGCGCGCCAAGGCCGCGCCGGTGCTCCCGGCACCCCGCGCGGGCAAAAGCTGGTGGTGCAGATGGTGGAAACCTTCCGCGAGCACATGCAGCCGGCCTTTGTGGACACGCTGGACGCCTGGACGCTGCAGGAACAAACCGGCATGGCTTTGCCGCCCATCATGGTCTATGGCGAAGACGTGACGCATGTGCTGACCGAAGAAGGCATTGCCAACCTGCTGCTGTGCCGCACCGACGAGGAACGTGAGCAAGCCATTCGCGGCGTGGCGGGCTACACCCCCGTGGGCCTGGCGCGAGACCGGCGCATGGTGGAAAACCTGCGCGACCGGGGCATCATCCGCCGCCCGCAGGACCTGGGCATTGACCCGCGCCAGGCCAGCCGCAACCTGCTGGCCGCGCGCAGTATGAAGGAACTGGTGCAGGCCTCGGGCGGGCTGTACCGGCCGCCCAAACGCTTTCGCAACTGGTGAGGCGGACATGGACAAACACACCACAAGGACGAGCAGATGAGCACCGCCCCCGGTTTGGAAACGCTGGAATTTTCGTTGCAGGTGGGTGCGGCCGTGGCCGCGCCGCCACCCTTTCGCCCGGTGCTGGTGGGCGTGGTGGGTTCGGGCAACCTGGAGGTGATGCTGGAGCCCACCGACCCGACGGTGCTGGAGGTGCATGTGGAAACCTCGGCGCGCGGCTTTCGCCCGATTTGGGCCGCGGTCG
>CAZGDZ010000006.1:0-10185 GCA_964524855.1 uncultured Macromonas sp. | reverse complement strand
CGCTGCGCGGCGTGCGGGTGTCGATCCACGACATGGGCGCCACCCCGGCGGTGGTGAGCTTGCGGCTGGACCAAGCCGTGGCCGAAATGGAAGGGCGGGCACTGTGAACATCAGCTTTGCCGAATGCTCGGCGCGCGAACGCGTGCAGCACCTGTTCGACGCTGGCAGCTTCCACGAATGGCTGCCGCCCGAAGCGCGCATCACCAGCCCCCACCTGGCGCAGTTGGGCATCCCCTCGTCGCTGGACGATGGCGTGGTGATCGGCCGCGCCACGCTGCAGGGCCACACCGTGTTCGTGGGCGCCCAGGAAGGTGGCTTCATGGGCGGCGGTGTGGGCGAAGTCCACGGCGCCAAGCTGGTGGGACTGCTGCGTCGGGCCCTGCACGACCGGCCTGAAGCCGTGATCGTGCTGGCCGACTCGGGCGGCGTGCGCCTGCACGAAGCCAACGCTGGGTTGATTGCCGTGTCCGAGGTGATTCGCGCGGTGCTGGACGTGCGCCACGCCGGCATTCCGGTGGTGTGCCTGATCGGTGGCCTCAACGGGTGCTTTGGCGGTATGGGCATCGTGGCGCGCTGCACCGACCACATCGTGATGAGCGACTCCGGTCGGCTTGCCATGTCGGGACCGGAGGTGATTGAAGCGTCCCACGGGGTGGACGAATTCGATGCCCGCGACCGCGCCTTAGTGTGGCGTACCACTGGCGGCAAGCACCGCTGGCTGACCGGCGACTGCGACCAGTTGGTGGACGACAGCGTGGCCGCCTTCCGCGACGCAGCGCTGCAGGCCCTGCGCCAGCACCGGCCCGTGACCCTGGAAGCGCTGGAGGCCGAACACCAGTTGTTGAGCGCCCGCCTCGATGCGCTGCCCACCGACGCCTGGCAAGGTGATGGCCGCGACGCCTACCGTCTGTGGGGTCTGGTGGGCGTGCCCCAACCCGAGCAGATTCCCGACTTGAATGCCGCGGCGGTGCGGCCACTGGGCCTGTGGGCCCGCCCCAAGGATTGACCATGGATTGGCAGACCCTCACCACCGCGCTCTTCGGCGCCACCCACGATGTGCGCGCCACCGGCCCGTTCCTGCACGGCAGCGCCCAATTTGACGGCGACACGCTGACCGTCATCGGCACCACCGACCACGCACCCATCGGCGTGGAACTGGCCCTGGCCCAAGCCCGTTCGGTGCTGGACGTGGTGCGCGACCATCCTGGCCGCTCAATCTTGCTGCTGATCGACACCCAAGGACAACACCTGCGCCAGCGCGAGGAATTGCTGGGCATCAACCGGGCCATGGCCCACCTGGGCATGGCGATGGACCTGGCGCGCCGCCAAGGGCACAAGATCGTCGGCCTGGTGTACGACCAGGCCCTGTCCGGCGGCTTCATCACCTCGGGCCTGGTGGCCGATGTGTGCGATGCGCTGCCGGACGCGGAAATCCGCGTCATGCGCATTCCTGCCATGTCGCGCGTGACCAAGCTGCCCGAAGCCATGCTGGAGGAACTGTCCAAGGCCAACCCGGTGTTTGCGCCGGGCGTGGCCAACTACCTGGCCATGGGCGGGGTGCGCCACCTCTGGGGCACCGACCTGCGCGGCGAACTGCGCGCCGCCTTGCAAGCCGCCACCCCGCTCGACAGCCGGGCCCAATGGGGCGCCGAACGCGGTGGACGCCGCCTGGCCGCCCGCGTGGCGCAGCAGGTGATGGACGCGGCATGAACAGGCCCCGCCGCCACCAACTGGTCTGGCTCAATGCCCAGGGTTGGGCGGGCGTGCGGGCCAGCCTGGAGGCCGAGGGCTGCACGGCGGTCAACCCCACCGTGCGCGATTGCGTGGCGACCTGGGCAGAGCAACGCTGGCCGCTGGTGGTGACGCGCCAGATGTCGGCCCAGCAGTGGGCGCAGGGCACCTTGTGCGTGGGGCTGCCCGCCCCCACCCGTTGGGACCGCCTGCGCCTGGCGTTGACGGTGGCCCGGGCCGACATCGCCTACTTCGACGATTTCCCCCCCGCCGAGACCGTCTCGCGGCTGCTGGGCCGATCGGCCCGCCCATGCTGGGCCCGCCTGTTCCAGGCGCTGGCGCAAACGGGCTACAAGCCGCGCGTGTACGGCAGTTATGGCTGGCAGGGACTGACCGGGCAAGACCATGTGCGGCCCGGGTCGGACCTGGACCTGCTGCTTTCGGTGAGCACCCCCGAAGCGGCCGACCATGCGGCCGGCTTGTTGGCTGCCCACGCGGAGCTCAACCTGGCGGTTCGGCTCGATGGCGAGCTGATGTTTGGCAACGGCGCCGCCCTGCCTTGGCGCGAATGGCTGGCCTGGCGCAGCGGCCGGGTGCGCTCGGTCCTCGTCAAAACCAGCACCTCGGCCATTTTGACAGCCGGTGACTTCTGGGCCGCCGAGCCAGCGCTGGCCGGTGTGGAGGTGATGGCCTAATGAACACCATGCGCGCCCTTCACGCCAGTCAGGTCCCCGCCGCCGCACTGCAGCGGCTGGGGCGTTGGGCCGTGGTGTCCTTGTACGACGAGGTGGCGCTTTACCCCAAGCCGGGCTTGGTGTCGTTCGTGGACAGCGGCAGCCACCACGACATGAACGGCCAGACCTTCCTGCGCAGCCTATTTGCGCTGCGCCACTACTTTGGCGACATGGCCCGACTGGGCCACCGTGGCGCCGCGTTTTCGGTGCTGGAACAAAGCGGTGTACAAGCCGAAGCGGCCATGTGGCGGGCGATCGGGCAGGTCAACACCCACCGGGGCGCCATTTTCAGCCTGGGGCTGCTGATCGCGGCGGCCGGCGCGGCGCTGGCCGCCACTGGCCATGTCACGCCCACCACCGTGCGCGAGCACTTGGTCAACCACTGGGGGCCAGCGCTGACCCAGCGCACCCAACGCGCTTCCCGTTTGCCGGGCGGCATCGCGGCGCACCGCTATGGTTTGCGCGGCGCGTCGGAAGAAGCTGCCCTTGGCTTCCCGGTGCTGTTCGAGGTGACGTGGCCTACCCTCAGCGAGGCCTTAGGCCAAGGCTGGGACTTGCGCAGCGCGCGGCTGCAAGCCTTGCTGCAGACCATCGCGGTGATGGACGACTGCAACCTGGCGCACCGGGGTGGGCTGCGCGGCTTGCACTGGGCGCGGCAAGCAGCGGCCGCCTTCATCGCCGACGGCGGCATGGCCCAGCCCGACGCCCACGCCCGGCTGGAACAGATGCACCAAGCCTTTGTGGCGCAACGCCTGTCCCCAGGCGGCGCGGCCGACATGCTGGGCGCTGCCTGCTGGCTGCACAGAGCGCAAGCGTTGGCCTGAGCAACATGGGATATGCGCTCGTTTTCTCGGGCCAGGGCATGCAACACCCCGGCATGCTCCCCTGGCTGGCCGATGACGACACACTGACCCAGGCCGCGCACCGGCTGGGCATCCGCCACTGGCGCGACCGGCTGGACGACGCCGACTGGCTGTCGAACAACCGCCACGCCCAAGTGCTGCTGACAGCCTGTGCCCTGGCTGCCTGGCGGCAAATGGCCCAACACCTCCCACCCCCAGCGTGGATCGCCGGCTACAGCGTGGGCGAACTGGCCGCCTTCGGCGCCGCCGGGGTATTCGATCCGTTGACCGCCCTGGACCTGGCCGAGCAACGCGCCGCCGCCATGGACGCCTGCGCACAGGCCACCCCCGGCGGGTTGTTGGGCGTCACCGGCCTGCCCCGCGCCCAAGTGCGCGCGCTGTGTGAGGCATGGGGCGTGCAGGTGGCCATCGACAACGGGCCCATGAGCTGCGTGTTGGGCGGCCCATCCGACGCCTTGTGCGCAGCAGAACGGGACTGTGTCGCAAGGGGTGGACACGTCATCAGGCTCAAGGTGCGGGTGGCTTCACACACCCGCTGGATGGCGAGCGCACGCCTCGCCTTTGCGCACGCCTTGGACAGCAGCCGCCTGCAAGCGCCTACGCGGCCCCTGCTGGCGGGTGCCACGGCCGAGCGTGTAATCCGGGTTGAACAGGCCAGCGTGGCCTTGAGCTCGCAGATCGAGCAGACCGTGCGCTGGAGCGAATGCATGGAGGCCATGCACGCACAAGGCGTGACTGCGGTGCTGGAAGTGGGGCCCGGGCAGTCGCTGTCCAAACTGTGGAACGGGCTGCATCCCAACGTGCCCGCCCGCAGCGTGGACGATTTTCGCCATCTGAATGGCATCGTCCAATGGCTCCACAAGCAGCTTTGACCGCCTACAAAGCATAGGCGCTCATGGCGCCCGATGCCCTGCCCCCCGGCAAGGGGTTGGCGCCGTGTCGAAGCCTGACTTCGTGACAGTCTACCGGTTGTGGCTGGCCGCCCCCAGCGTCTTCAATGCCGACTGGAATCTCGCCTCTACCGGGTGTCCCACGTTGAGCCGCAAGTGGTGCGTGAACCGCCGGTCCGCCGAGAACAACACCCCGGGCGCGGTGCTGATGGAGTGCGCCATGGCTTGCTGGTGCACCGCCAGGGCATCCACCGTTGGGGGCAATTCCAGCCAGACGAAGTACCCGCCCTGGGGCTCTGTCATGCGTGTGCCTGGCGGGAAGTGACGTTGGATCAACGCTCTGGCCGCTTGGTGCTGGGACTCCAGCTGACCCCGCAGGTGGCGCAAGTGCCGGTCGTAGCCGCCCTGCACCAGGTACTCGGCAATCGCCCACTGGGACGGGATGGACGTGGCCAGCGAGGTCATCATCTTCAGGCGCTCAACGTGCCGGCTGTACCGGCCAGCCGCCGCCCAACCCACCCGGTAGCCCGGGGCCAGGCATTTGGAGAACGACGAGCAATGCAGCACCAGCCCTTCGCGGTCGAACGCCTTGGCGGGCAAGGGGCGGCGTGGCCCAAAGTGCAGCTCGGCGTACACGTCGTCTTCAATCAGCGGCACCTGGTAGCGCGCCAGCAACTGCACCAAGGCCTCTTTGCGGGCGTTGGGCATGAGCGAGCCCAGCGGGTTCTGGAACGAGGTCATGAACCAGCACGCCGCCACCTTCTGCCGTTTCAGCAAGTCCTCCAGGGCATTGAGGTTGACACCTTCGGCGGGATCGGTGGCCACCTCCACCGCGTTGAGGTGCAGGCGTTCCAAGGCCTGCAAGGCCGCGTAGAAGGTGGGCGACTCCACTACCACCACGTCGCCCGGTTGGGTGACCGCCTGCAGGCACAGGTTGAGCGCCTCCATCGCGCCGTTGGTGATGATGGGCTCGTCGTTGTTCAGCGGCACACCGTGCAAAGCGTAGCGGCGGCGGATGTGGCCACGCAAGGTTTCGTCGCCCGCCGTCAAGGCACCAGACACCTGCTCGGGCGACAAGCGCCGCATGGCGCGGGCACCGTTGCGGGCCAGTTCGGTAAACGGAAACAACCCGGGCGCCGCAAAGGCTGAGCCCAAGGGCACCACGTCCGCATCGCGGGTAGAACCCAACAGATCGAACACCAGTTCGCTGATCGCCACCGGCGTGACCCGGTCGGTGGTGGGCGCCGCCGTCATGGACTTGCGGTTGACCGCGCGCTGGGGCCGCACAAAGTACCCCGAGCGCGGACGGGCCTCCACCAGCCCTTGCGACTCCAGGTGGGCGTAGGCCTGGAAGATGGTGGACGGGCTGACCCCGCGTTGGCGCCGCAGGTCGCGCACCGAAGGCAGGCGGTCGCCCGCGCGCAGCGTCCCCGCCCGGATGCTGTCCGCAAGTTCTTCGGCCAACTGGTGGTAGCGCGTCAAGCGCACGGCGGTCATCTGTTCAAGCTCCATCAAACTTGAGGCAGATGATAAGGGCGCGGCGTTGGGTTCCAGGCTCATGGGCAACGTGGCAGTATCGGCCAGGACGCGTGCCATCTACGGTATCAGCCCCGCAGATAAACCACAGTATCAGGCACCCCATCTGATACGGTCGCTTATCGACAAAACTGCAACTTACCAACCAGGGGCGGCGTGGAGATCATTGAGGCATGTCAATCGCCACGCCCCCAACCACTGCCGCCCCCGCTCTCAATCCCACCCTGGCGGCCAATGGGGCCGACCTGCTGAGGCAAATGGGCCGCCTGGGGCTGTTCCAGGCGGCGGTGCCGGTGTCGCTAGGCGGGCACGGTGGCCAACTGCGCGATCTGTGTGCAGACGCAGAAACCGCCCGCACCGTGGCAGCGCTCGGACCGTACGCGCCGCAGGTGTTTCGGGCGCAGCGCTTGGCCATCGAGGCCCTGCTGCAATCGCAAAACGTGGCGCTGCGGGAATTCATCGTGCCCGACCTGGTGCTGGCCCAGCGGGCCGGTGCGGCCGTGGTGAACGGCCCTGCCCTGAACGGCCAGGACGTGGGCAACGGTTGGCAACTGAACGGCAGCTTCAACGGCGTGGCCAACCTGGTGTGGAGCGGCTTTTCCTTGGTGGTACCCGCCCAGCTGGAAGGCAACTCGCCGGGCTGGCTGATGCTGCGCAGCGAAGAAGACGGGCTCTACGCCACCCCCGGCGAGGATAAGGCGGCCTGGCGTGGCGCGACGATGGGCGTCGTCACGCTGAAGCAGGTGTTCTTCCGCCGCGACGAATGGCTGGGCACCGATGCCCTCACCCCGCACCTGCAAGCAGCGGCGGCCGAACTCGACCGCTGGTTCGCTGCGGCCCAAGAGACGCCCCCTCACCCGTGAGCCCGTCATGCACAAAGTCATTACCATCCACCCGACCCCGTCCTGGCAGCTAACCGACAAGATCCAGGCGCGCGAAGTCAGCGGCCGGTTTGCACGGTGGCGCTGGACATTCTTCTGGTTGACCCAGGCATTTTTCTACGGCATGCCGTGGTTGAACTGGAACGGGCGCCAGGCGTTGTTGTTCGACGTGACGCACCAGCGCTTCTTCCTGTTCGACGCGGTGTTGTTCCCGCAAGACCTGATCTACCTGGCCGGGCTGCTGGTGGTGTGCGCCCTGCTGCTGTTCTTTGCCACCGCCGTGGCGGGTCGCGTGTGGTGTGGCTTTGCCTGCCCGCAGACGGTGTACACCTCGCTGTACATGTGGATCGAAAACCGCCTTGAAGGCAGCCACCAGAACCGCAAACGGCTGGACCAAAGCGGCTGGACGGTGGAGAAGCTGGTGCGCCGGGGAGGCAAGCACCTGGCCTGGCTGGCGGTGGGCCTGTGGACCGGCCTGACCTTCGTGGGCTACTTCACGCCCGTGCGCGCCTTGGGACACGACGTGCTGAACCTGAGCATCGGCTTCTGGCCCGCGTTCTGGACGTTGTTCTACGGCACCCTCACCTACCTCAACGCCGGGCTGGTGCGCGAAAAAGTGTGTCTGCACATGTGTCCCTACGGGCGGTTTCAGGGGTCGTTGATGGACGAACGCACCCTCAACGTGGCCTACGACCACCGCCGCGGCGAGCCCCGATCCACCCTGCGCCAAGACGGCAGCAAGGACAAATCAGCGGGGCATTGCATCGACTGCACCCTGTGCGTGCAGGTCTGCCCCACCGGCATCGACATTCGTCAGGGTTTGCAGGCGGCCTGTATCGGTTGCGGCCTGTGCATTGACGCCTGCAACCAGGTCATGGACAAGGTGCGTGCGCCGCGTGGCCTGATCCGCCTGGCCTCGTTGCGCGAGCTGGCCGGGCCGGACGCGGCCCCCACCGTGTGGCACACACTGCGGCGGCCCCGGGTGCTGGTGTATGCAACCCTGCTGAGCGTGTGCGTGGGCGCACTGGCCTGGTCGTTCACCCAGCGGCCCGACATCCGCATGAACGTGATCCGGGACCGCGCAGTGATGGCGCGCTTCGTGGAACAAGGCCACGTCGAAAACGTGTACCGGCTGCAATTGATGAACGCCACCGACCATCCCCAAGCCTTGGAACTTGGGGTGTCCTCCTCACTCCAAGCCCAACTGGTCAACCCACCCCGGGTCGAGCTGGCGCCCGCCCAAGCGACCACAGTGTCTCTCACGGCCAGGGTGCCCAACACGGTAGCCGTGCGGCATGCAGGTCAAATTCTGCCCATTGAATTCGCGGTAACCTCCACGCACATGCCCACCACAAAGGCTGCCGCAGAGGCTTCGACCTTTGTGCTTCCAAGGTAACCGAGATGATGCGTTTGATTCAATCCGCCTTTGTAGCGATCATCCTCAGCTTGGCCGCTGGCGCTCAAGGCCAGCCGGTGGACAGCCTGGGACAGCGATTGGCCGCCTGCACGTTTTGTCATGGCGAACAGGGTCGAGCGGGCCCCGACGGCTACTACCCCCGGCTGGCGGGCAAGCCGGCCGACTACCTGTACCACCAGTTGTTGAACTTTCAACAGGGCCGCCGCCAGTACAAGCCCATGACGGTACTGCTGCAGCACCAAACCGACGCCTACCTGCGCGAAATGGCCCACTATTTCGCTGAACAAAAGGCGCCCTACCCCGCCCCGGTGATCGCCCCCCTGTCCCCGCCTCAAGCCGAGCGCGCCCGCCAATTGGTGCTGCATGGCGACGCCGCCCGGGCAGTACCAGCCTGCGTGGCCTGTCACGGTGCTGCCTTGATGGGCACCCTGCCCGCCACCCCGGGCTTGCTGGGGCTGCCGCGCGACTACCTGAACGCCCAACTGGGCGCCTGGCGCAACGGTGTGCGTAAAGCACACGCGCCCGACTGCATGGCCGACATTGCCCGCCGCTTGGCGCCCGAGGACATCGCCGCCCTCAGCGCCTGGCTGTCATCGCAGCCGGTGCCCGCGCTGGCCGCCTTGCCCCCTGCGCCTGCGTCTGTGCCCATGACGTGCGGCACCGCTTCTTGAGGTTTTTCGCCATGGTGTTTTTGATGTCTCCTGCTTTTGCCTTACGCTGGTTGTGCACCGGGGTGGTTCTGTGCTTGCTGGGCTTGGCGGCTTGGCTGTTCTGGCAGGCCTCCACCGTGCCGGTGCCCGAACGGCATGCCAACGCGGCCAGCACAACCGCCATGGCCGCCACCATCGAACGCGGCCGCTACCTGAGCATATTGGGGAACTGCCAAGGCTGCCACAGCCTGCCCGGGCAGGCGCCCTATGCCGGGGGCACCCCCATTGCCACCCCCTACGGCACCGTTTTTGGCCCCAACCTCACCCCCAGCGCGCAGGGTTTGGGCGGGTGGTCGGCCGGTGACTTTTGGCGGGCCTTGCACCATGGCCAGGCACCCGACGGGCGTTGGCTTAACCCCGCCTTCCCGTACACACACACCACCCACGTCAGCCGGGACGACAGCGACGCCCTGTTCGCCTATTTGCAAACACTGTCGCCCGACGAAACCCCGAACCGACCGCACGAGCTGCGCTGGCCCTACAACACGCAGGCGGCTCTCAAGGTGTGGCGGGCGCTGTACTTCACGCCGGGCAAGCCATCGGCGGCAGTGCCTGCGCAGGCAAATGAGATCGAGCGGGGCCGCCAATTGGTGGAGGGCTTGGCCCATTGCAGCGCCTGCCACACCCCGCGCGACCGGCTGGGCGGTCTGATCACCGCCAAGACTCTCTCAGGTGCTACCATGCCCAACGGCTGGTACGCGCCCTCCTTGCTGGACCCGCAAGAGGCCGGCGTTCAAGGCTGGGCCGTGGACGACGTGGTGCGCTTGCTGCGCGACGGAAAAAGCGGGCACCACACCGTCATCGGCCCCATGGCCGAAGTGGTGGCGCAAAGCTTGCAGCACTGGAACGAGGCCGATCTGCAGGCCGTGGCGCAGTATCTGATGGCTTTGCCGTACCAGCCATCAACGCCTCCCAAACAGGCCGACCAAGCCGTGACCAACCGGGTGTTGGGGCAGCGGGTGTACGAGCAGCATTGCGCCGCCTGCCACGGCGACCAGGGCCAAGGCTTCCTGCTGGCCGATGGTCAGGTGGCATACCCGCCTTTGGCCGGAAACCGCGCGGTGAACATGACTTCCCCGGCCAACCTGCTGCGCATCGTGCAGGAGGGCGGCTTCGGGTTGCCAACCGCAAAACACCCCCAACCTTTTGGCATGCCGCCGTTCCAGATGACACTGGACGACAACGCCATGGCCGCGTTGCTGACGTACATTCGGCAATCTTGGGGCAACTCGGGCACGGTGGTGCAACCACTGGATGTCCACCAACTCAACAACAAACATGGCCGCTGAAGTGTGGGTCGTTTGCCTGTGCGCACAGTGGTGCCACGTTTGCCGAAGCCTGGAACCGGTCTTTGCGCAAATGCACCAACGGCTGCCCGAGGTGCGCTGGGCGTGGCTGGACATCGAGGACCACGACGAGGCGC
>CAZGDZ010000005.1:7074-21239 GCA_964524855.1 uncultured Macromonas sp. | reverse complement strand
ATACTGGCCGACCTACTTTGGCCAGGTGGCGCAGTTGCTCAAACCCGGTGGCCGCGCCTGCATCCAGAGTATCGTGATCCAGGATCGGCTGTTCGACCGCTACATCCGCTCCACCGACTTCATCCAGCAGTACATTTTCCCCGGTGGCTGCCTGCCCTGCCCGCGCGAATTCCGGCGCGAAGCGGAGGCTGCCGGTTTGCAAGTGGTGGACGAGTTCGCCTTCGGCGCCGACTACGCCGAAACCTGCCGCCGCTGGCGGGAGGACTTTCTGGCGCGCCGCGACGAGGTGCTGGCGCTGGGCTTCGACGAGCGCTTCCTGCGCATCTGGGAGTTTTACCTGGCCTACTGCGAAGCGGGTTTTGCTTCGGGAGACATCGATGTCGTGCAATACACCCTGGCCAAGTGAGCGCCCGCTAACTGATTGGTCGCGCCGGACGCTGCTGACCGCTGCGCTGGCCAGCGCAGCGGCTGGAGCAGTGCCGGCGTGGGCCAACGCGCCGGGGAACGGCGCGGCCACCGCGGCGCCCGCAACGGGTTCAGCCGTGGGGTCGGCCCCATCGGCTACACCTCTCGCAGCGGCTGCGTCGCCTGCGGCCCCCACCCAACTGCCGGACAGCCGCCTCCAGGGCGAAGCCACGCTGCGCTTTTTCGGCCTGCGCGTCTACCACGCACGGCTGTGGACCCGGCCCGACTTCCGGCCCGAGCGCTTCCTGGAACAGCCAGTGGTGCTGGAGCTGGACTACCTGCGAGACCTCAAGGGCGGCGCCATCGCCGAACGCTCGGTGCAGGAAATGCGCCGGCGCATTTTCCCCGACGTGAAAAACGGCGACCGCCTGACCGGCCTGCACGAGCCGGGCGTGGGCGCGCGCTTCTGGCACAACGGCCAGCCGGCGGGTGCGGTGGCCGACCCGGAATTCGGCCGGCTGTTCTTCGGCATCTGGCTGGCGCCCAGCACCTCGGAACCCGCCATGCGCCTGGCCCTGCTGGGCCAAGCCGCCAACCGCTGACACCCCATGACCCGCCCCAGCCCGCCACCGGCCACCCCCAGCGCGGCGCGGCCTGCCACCGACGGGGCCGCCTCGCCCATGGGCGTGCGCGAGGGCTGGCGTTATGGGCTGTTGGGCCTGCCACTGGCCTTCGTGGCACTGCCCCTGTACGTGCACCTGCCCAACGTGTACGCGCAGCAGTTTGGCGTGCCGCTGGCCACGCTGGGCTTGGTGCTGCTGCTGGCGCGCCTGTTCGACGCGGTGACCGACCCCTGGCTGGGCCGCCTGAGCGACCGGCTGTTTGCCCGTTCGCACCGCTGGGTGTTGGGCGTGGGCGCAGGCAGCGCCTTGGTGTTGCTGGCGGGTATGGCCGCGCTGTTTTTCCCGCCGTGGGGCACGGGCAGTGCCGCGCAGGTGGCACTGGGCCTGTTCGTCGGGCTGCTGGTCACCACCGCCGCCTACAGCCAGCTGGCAATTGCCCACCAGTCGTGGGGCGCGCGGCTCGGCGGCAACGAGGTGCAGCGCGCCCGCATCGTTGCCTGGCGCGAAGGCGCGGGGCTGGTGGGCGTGGTGCTGGCCTCGGTGCTGCCCAGCTGGCTGGGTTGGGGCGGCTGGGTGACGGCGTTTGGCGTGGCGCTGGCGCTGGGCTGGCTGGCCTGGTGCCGCGCGCTGCCACCGCACGCGCCGCACGCCCTCCACACCAACACCAACACCAACACCAATACCAATACCAATACCAATACCAATACCAATACCGGAAACGGCAACGGCTGCGACACGCAGACACCCGGCGCAACAGCCTCTCGTGCAGGCTTGCACGGCATGCTGCACCCCTGGCGCCACGCCCCGTTCCGGCGCCTGATGGCGGTGTTTGTGCTGAGCGGTCTGGCCAGCGCCATGCCCGCCACGCTGGTGCTGTTCTTCATTCAGGATCGGCTGGCCGCACCGGCGCAGGAGCCGCTGTTCCTGGCGACCTACTTCGTCGGCGCGGCCGCGTCGCTGCCCTTGTGGATGCGCGTGGTGGGCCGCCTGGGCTTGGCGCGCACCTGGCTGGTGGGCATGGGCCTGTCGGTGGCGGTGTTCGTCTGGGCCGCCACCCTGTCCACCGGCGACGTGTGGGGCTTCTGGTGGGTGTGCGCCCTGTCGGGCCTGGCGCTGGGCACCGATCTGGCCCTGCCCGGCGCGCTGCTGGCCGGGGTCATCGGCGCCCAGGGCGACCGGGGCCGGCGCGAGGGCGCCTACTTCGGCTGGTGGAACCTGGCGGCCAAGCTCAACCTGGCGCTGGCCGCCGGGCTGGCCCTGCCCCTGCTGGGCTGGCTGGGCTACCAGCCGGGCCAGCCCAGCGCCGACGACCTGTTCGCACTCACCGTGGCCTACGCCGTGCTGCCCTGCGCCATCAAGCTGCTGGCGGCGGCCAGCCTGTACTGGCATTTTGTGCGCCCCGCCGCGGCGAGGCCGGCACCGTCCCTTGCGCCTCAGGAGGCCCCATGAACCCACTTCGCGACCCCACCCTTCTGCACACGGCGGCCACCGCCACCCAGCCAGCACACACCGCGCCACCGCCGGCGCGGCGGCGGTGGCTCACCGGGCTGGCCGCCCTTACCCTGGGGGCCGCCACGCTGGGGGGCCTGAGCGGCTGCGCCAGCCAGGACATCCAGAAATACGCCGCCGAAAAGCCCGTGCTGGACCTGGCCGAGTACTTCAACGGCCAGGTGATCGCCCACGGCGTGTTCCAGGACCGCAGCGGCCAGGTGGTGCGCCGCTTCGTGGTGGACATGCAAGGCACCTGGAACGGCAACCAGGGCGTGCTGGACGAACATTTCACCTATGCCGACGGCAGCCAGGACCGCCGCATCTGGCGCCTGACCAAGCACGCCGACGGCCGCTACAGCGGCACCGCCGACGACGTGGTGGGCCCGGCCAGCGGGCAGGCGGTGGGCAACACCTTCTACTGGACCTACACCCTGCGCCTGCCGGTGGACGGCAAGACCTACGACGTGCGCTTCGACGACTGGATGTACCTGGTGGACGAGCGCGTGATGCTCAACCGCGCCACCATGAGCAAGTTCGGCGTGCGGCTGGGCGAGGTGACGCTGTCGTTCCAGAAAGTCGGCCCATGAGCCTGAACCCCCCGATCCGCGACTGGCGCGGCCGGCGCGTTTGGCTGGTGGGCGCGTCCACCGGCATCGGCCGCGCGTTGGCGCACAAGCTGCACGGCCTGGGCGCCACCGTCATCGTGTCGGCCCGCAAAGCCGCAGAGCTGAACGCGTTCGTGGCCGAGCACCCCGGCAGCCTGGCCCTGCCGCTGGACGTGACCGACGCCACAGCCGTGCAAGCCGCCGCCACCTCGGCGCTGCAGGGCGGCCCGCTGGACCTGGTGTGCTACTGCGCCGGCCACTACCGCGCCATGCGCGCCACCGCCATGGACCTGGACGACCTGCTGCGCCACCAGCGCATCAACACCGAAGGCGCGCTGCACCTGCTGCACGCCGTCACGCCCGCGCTGCTGGCGCGCGGCCAGGGCCACCTCAGCCTCGTCAGCAGCGTGGCCGGCTTCCGGGGCTTGCCGCAGAGCCTGGCGTACGGCCCCACCAAGGCTGCGCTCATCAACCTGGCCGAGGCGCTGTACCTCGACCTGCACCCCCTCGGCCTGGGGGTGAGCGTGATCAACCCCGGCTTCGTGGCCACGCCGCTGACCGCGCAAAACACCTTCGCCATGCCGGCGCTCATCACCCCGGCGCAGGCGGCCGACGCCATCGTGGCCGGCTGGGCGCAGGGCGCGTTCGACATTCACTTCCCCAAACGCTTCACCCGGGTGATGAAGCTGCTGCGGCTGCTGCCTTACCGGCTGTACTTCCCCCTGGTGCGCCGCGCCACCGGCCTGTGAACGCCCCCGCCATGACTGCCCCCGCACCCATTTCGGTCACCGACACCCCGCAAGCCCTGGACCGCCTGGTGCAGGCCTTCGAAGGCCTGTCGCCCGACAACCTGCCGGCCCTGGTGGCCCTTTACGCCGCCGACGCCCGCTTCAAAGACCCGTTCAACGAGGTGCAGGGCCAGGCCGCCATCGAGGCCATCTTCCGCCACATGTTCACCGCGCTGCACGAGCCGCGCTTCGTCGTCACCCAACGGGTGCAGCAGGGCCGGCAGGTGTTCCTGACCTGGGATTTCTGCTTCCGCTTCCGCCGTTTCGACACCGTGACCCCACAAACCGTGCGAGGCGCCAGCCACCTGGTGTTCAACGAACAAGGCCGGGTCACACTGCACCGCGACTACTGGGACGCGGCCGAAGAACTCTACGAAAAGTTGCCCGTGGTGGGCGGCCTGATGCGCTGGCTCAAGCGCCGCGCCAACACCTGAACCCGCGATGAGCTACCGGGTGGTCTGGTTCAAGCGCGACCTGCGGGTGCACGACCACGCCCCGCTGGCCGACGCCGCCCGCCAGGGGCCGGTGCTGTGCCTGTACGTGGTGGAACCCAGCCTGTGGGCACAGCCAGACGCGGCGACCCAGCACTACCGCTTCATCGCCGAATCGCTGGCCGACCTGGACCGCGAGTTGCGTGCCCGGGGCAGCCAGCTGCACTTGGCCGTGGGCGAGGTGGTGGAGGTGCTGGACCGGCTGCACCACCAGGCCCCCTTCGCCGCCCTGCACGCCCACGAGGAAACCGGCAACGGCCACACCCACGCGCGCGACCGGGCGGTGGCCCGCTGGTGCCGCGAACGCGGCGTGGCCTGGCGCGAATGGCCGCAGTTCGGCGTGGTGCGCGGCCTGCGCGACCGCCGGCTGTGGCAGCCCCGCTGGGAGGCCTTGATGGCCCAGCCGCAGTTGGCCGCGCCCGAACGCCTCGTGCCAGTGAACGCAGGGAACGAGCCGGCGCAGACCGTTGCATCCGGCCTCGCGCAAACCTCGCCCCCCGCGTCAGGCCGTCCCGGCTTCTACCCCTGGTCCGCCACCATCCTGCCCAGCCCCCAAGCCCTGGGCCTGCCCGCCTGGGAGCCCCCCCAGCGCCAGCGTGGCGGACGCACCCGGGGCCTGGCGGTGCTGGACGATTTCCTGAACGACCGCAGCGCCCGCTACCGGGGCGGCATTTCCTCACCCCTGAGCGCGCCCGACGCCTGCTCGCGCTTGTCGGCCCACCTGGCCTACGGCACCGTCGGCTTGCGCGAGGTGGTGCAGGCCACCCGCGCCACGCGCCGCGCCCTGCCGCCCGAAGCCAGCCGCCAGAAGCAAGGCCTGCAGGCCTTCCACAGCCGGCTGTACTGGCATTGCCACTTCATCCAGAAGCTCGAAAGCGAACCCGAACTGGAGTGGCGCAACCTGCACCGCGGCTACGACGGCCTGCGCGAGGCCGACTGGAACTCTGCCCACTTCGACGCGCTGACCCAGGGCCGTACCGGCTGGCCCATGGTGGACGCCTGCGTGGCCATGCTGCGCGCCACCGGCTGGCTCAACTTCCGCATGCGGGCCATGCTGGTGTCGGTGGCGGCCTACCCGCTGTGGCTGCACTGGCGCGAGGTGGGCCACTGGCTGGCGCGCGAGTTCCTCGACTACGAACCCGGCATCCACTGGCCGCAGGTGCAGATGCAATCGGGCACCACCGGCATCAACGCCACCCGGGTGTACAACCCGGTCAAGCAGGCGCTGGACCACGACCCGCACGGCCACTTCGTGCGGCGCTGGCTGCCCGCGCTGCGCCGGGTGCCCGACAGCTGGCTGTTCGAGCCCTGGCGCATGCCGCCCGACCTGCAGGCCCGCTGCGGCGTGCGGGTGGGCGACGACATCCCCGTTCCCCCGGTGGACCTGGCCACCGCCCTGCGCCAGGCCAAAGACCGGCTGCACGCCCTGCGCCGCCAACCCGCCGTGAAAGCGGCCCAGGCCGCCCTGGTGGACAAACACGGCTCGCGCCGGGGCATGCCGGGCGGCGGCCGCAACGCCCGGGGCGAAGAACGGCCCGCCCCCAAGGCCCGGCGCGGCCCCACCGGCGCGCCATCCGGAACCACGGCAGGCCAGCTCTCCCTCGACTTCTGAACACCCCCACCCATGAAAATGCGCAAGAAATCCGACCTGCCGCAGAAAACCTGCGCGGCCTGCGGCCTGCCTTTCACCTGGCGACGCAAGTGGGCGCGAGACTGGGAACAGGTCAAATACTGCTCCGACCGCTGCCGCAGCGCCGGGGGCCCGCGCCGCCCATGAACGGCCCCGCCCCGTCAGACACGCGCGGCAGCGCCCCGGCCGCCGGCGGCGTCATCCACTGGTTCCGGCAAGACCTGCGCCTGGGCGACCACCCCGCCTTGCACCAATCGCTGGCCCGCGCGCGCCAGCGCGGCGTCTGGTGGCTGCCGGTGTTCGTGTACGACACCGGCCAAACAGGCCCCTCGCCCTGGGGCTTCGAGCGCATGGGGCCGCACCGCCGCGCCTGGTGGCAGGCCACGGTGGACGCGTTGGCCGCCCAACTGCAGGTCCAAGGCCACCGCCTGCTGACCCTGAGTGGCCCGCCCGCACAGGCGCTGACCGAACTGGTCCAGCACTTGCAAACCGCTGCAGCGCAAGCAGCCGCCCCCAGCCCTGGCCCCGCGCCGACCATCGAACTCTGGTGCGAAGACCTGCCCGCCCCCGAGGAAGAAGACGCCGTCGCCGCTTTGCGCCACCACGGCCTGACCGTGCACACCGTCTGGCAGGGCACCCTGCTGGACCTGGACGACCTGCCCTTTGCCCCGGCACAGGTGCCCGACACCTTCACCCACTTCCGGCAAGCGGTGGAACGCGCCGGGGTGCCCACCGCCCCGCCGCCGCTGGGCCACCCCACCGCATGGCCCGCTCCCGCGCCCGACCCGGTCCACACCCACGCCGCGCCAGCGCCCGAGGCGGCCGTCCAGCGCTGGTGGCACGGCCCCGCTCCGGCCACCGACCCGCGCAGCAGCTTCCCCACCCACGGCCCCAACGCCCAGGCCGGCGAAGCCGGTGCCCAGGCGCACCTGGCCCAGTACCACGCCCGGCGGTTGCCCCACAGTTACAAAGCCACCCGCAACCACCTGCACGGCTTCGACGATTCCAGCAAGTGGTCGCCGTGGCTGGCCACCGGCGCGCTCTCGCCGCGCCAGGCCATGGCCGCCGTGCGCCGGTTTGAAGCCGAACACGGGGCCAACGACAGCAGCTACTGGCTCTGGTTCGAACTGCTGTGGCGCGACCATTTTCGGCTGCTGCACCTCAAGCACGGCCGCGCGCTGTACCGCGCCCGGGGCTTGGGCACAACCCCACCGCCCCCGCACGACCCCGCCGCTTTCCAGCGCTGGTGCAGCGGCACCACCGGCGAAGCGCTGGTGGACGCCGGCATGCGCGAACTGGCCGCCACCGGCTGGCTCGGCAACCGCCTGCGCCAGATCGTCGCCAGCTACCTGATTCACGACCTGCAGGGCGACTGGCGCGCCGGCGCCGCCTGGTTCGAGGCCCAACTCATCGACCACGACGTGTTCAGCAACCACGGCAACTGGCTCTACATCGCCGGGCGCGGCACCGATCCGCGCGGCGGCCGCCGCTTCAACCCGGTCAAACAAACCCTGGAACACGACCCCGACGGCGACCACCGGCGCCGCTGGGGCACCCTGCCATGAACGCCCACGAGCCCACCGCCCCGCCCACCACCGCAGCGCCGGTGCCGCCCACCCTGCGCCTGGTGCTGGGCGACCAGCTCAACCCGCAGCACCCCTGGTTCCGCGAGGTGCAACCCGACGTGATTTACCTGCTGATGGAGGTGCGCGCCGAGACCGATTACGTCGTCCACCACGCGCAAAAAGTGCTGGGCATTTTTGCGGCCATGCGCGACTTCGCCCGCCAGCTCAAGGCCGCCGGCCACCGCGTACGCTACGTCGCGCTGGACGACCCGAGCAATCGCCAGTCCATCCCCGCCAACCTGAGCGCCCTGCTGGCCCACTACCGAGCCCGCGCCGTGCAGTACCAGGCGCCCGACGAATACCGGCTGGACCAGGCCCTGACAGCATGGGCCGCCACCGCCCCGGTGCCGGTGGAGGTGGTGGACACCGACCACTTCTACGCCCCCCGCGACGCGGTGCAGCGCCAGTTCCAGGGCAAGCGCCAGTGGCTGATGGAAAGTTTCTACCGCCAGCAGCGCCGCCTGCATGGCGTGCTGATGACCGCCGACGGCCAACCCGAAGGCGGCCAGTGGAACTACGACGCCGACAACCGCCGCCCCTGGCCCGGCACCCCCGCCGCGCCGGCCGATACCCGCCCCCGCCACGACCACAGTGCCCTCTGGCACACCATCCAAGCCGCTGGCGTGCGCACCCTGGGCCAGCCCCAGGCCGACGCCTTCCGCTGGCCGCTGAACCGCACCGAGGCGCTGCAACAGCTCGACCATTTCATCGCCCACGCCCTGCCTCACTTTGGCGACTACCAGGACGCCCTCACCCACCGCAGCTGGCACCTGTTCCACTCGTTGCTGTCGTTCGCGCTGAACGTGAAAATGCTGTGCCCGCAAGAGGTGGTGGCGCGCGCCGAACAGACTTGGCGCGACGGCGCTGCCCCGCTGCACGCGGTGGAAGGCTTCATCCGGCAAATTTTGGGTTGGCGGGAGTACGTGCGCGGCGTCTACTGGGCGCAGATGCCCGGCTACACCGAGGCCAACGCCCTGGGCCACCAGCGCCCCCTGCCCGACTGGTTCTGGACCGGCCAGACCCGCATGGCCTGCCTGGCCCAAGCCATCGGCCAGTCGTTGGAACACGCTTACGCCCACCACATCCAGCGCCTCATGGTGGTGGGCAACTTTGCGCTGCTGGCCGGGCTGGACCCGGCGGAGGTGCACCGCTGGTACCTGGGCATCTACATCGACGCCTTCGAGTGGGTGGAAGCCCCCAACACCCTGGGCATGAGCCAGTTCGCCGACGGTGGCCGCCTGGCCACCAAACCTTATGTCAGCAGCGCTGCCTACCTCGACCGCATGGGCGACCACTGCGCCGGCTGCCACTACGACAAAAAGGGCAAGACCGGCGAGCGGGCCTGCCCTTTCAACGCCCTGTATTGGGACTTTTTCGAGCGCCACCGGGAAGGCTTAGGCCGCAACCCCAGGCTGGGCATGGTGTACCGGCAAATTGACAAGATGGACACCACCACCTTGAACGCACTTAGGCAACAAGCCGTCCACACCTGCGAGCGGCTGTCCGACCTGTGACGGGCGCAACGCGCCCGCCGTCATCACATGCCCATCAGCTTTTTGGCTTCGGCCAAGGCGGCCATCGATTCGGTGTGTTTGCCCTCTTTGTGGAACTGCTCACCCTTGGCGCGCAGGTCTTTCACCTTGGTCATGTTTTCTGCGCTCAATTGCACCGAAGGCAATTTGGCATCGATCGCCCTCATCTCACCCGGGCAACCGTGGGCCCAAGCCATGGAAGTACCCAACACGAAAACTGTACCCAGCAGCAGCTTTTTCATGGAACGTCTCCAGCAGTGTCAAGAGACCTGTACGTTACACCCAACAACAACCCGTTGCATTGCCCCTGATCGCACCATGGGTTGCGCATCAGCCACTTATGATGTTTGGATGTCAACCTTGCCCACCACCCCCATCGCTGAACGGAAGGTCCACTCAACGTGACGCTGGACCTCCCCACCCTGCTGGCGTGCCTGACATTGACCAGCAGCGTTCTTGCGGCGGCCGTGCTGACTGTCGCTTGGCGGGCCAAGGTGCACCGGGGCCTCACACTTTGGGGTATGGGCCTGGTGTTCAACGCGCTGTCGTACCCCGCCTTCGGACTGCGCACGCTGGGGTGGGCCACCACCTCCATCCTGCTGACGAACCTGCTGACCGCCCTCACGCTGGTGCTGCACACCCTCGCGCTCATGGCCTTCCAGCGCGGGCGCACCCGCCCCATGCTCTCCAGTTGGCTGTGGTTGCTCGCAGGCGCCAACGTGTTGGCCGCCTGGGCCTTTTTGCACGACGACCACTGGCGCAACATCTTGGCGGCCGCCCTTCAAAGCGGGCTGGCCGCGCTGTTTTTGCTGCAGGCCTGGGGCCCCGGTCTTCAGCCTCCGCGACTGACCGGGCGCCTGGTCATCATCACTGGCACCGGCTTGTTGCTAGTCACCTTCCTGGTGCGAACGGTGCTGATGATCGTGCAATCCGACTGGGATGGTCGCTACAAAGTACCCGACGATGTGCAGGCTGCCACCTACTTTGTCGCACTCAGCGTGCTGCTGCTCAACAGCATGGGCTTCGTGTTGATGCAAATGGAGCGCGCCATTTCCCAGCAGCACAACCTGGCGACCCACGACGGCCTGACCGGTGTTTACAACCGACATGCGCTGATGGACGCGCTGCCGCGCTACCTAGCGCAAGCCGCCCGCGCAGGCACCCCGCTGGCCCTGTTGATGATCGACATCGACCACTTCAAACGGGTGAACGACCAACACGGCCACCTGACCGGCGACGAAGTGCTGCGCACCGTGGCCCAGAGGGTGAACCAACGCCTGCGACGGGCCGACCTGCTGGCCCGATTTGGCGGTGAGGAGTTTCTGGTGCTGTTGCCGGGCACAGATCTGGGTGGCGCTGGCGTGGTGGCAGAAAACATCCGGCGCGCGGTCGAATCAGCGCCAATCTGGGTGCAAGGACAGGCCATCGCCGTGACGGTCAGCATTGGTGTGCACGCCGAGGTGCCTAGCCCCGATGCAGCTGCCGCCGAAGCGCTCATTGCCGCCAGCGACGAGGCGCTCTACGAGGCCAAGCGTCAAGGACGCAACCGGGTGGTGCTGTCCGGCCTGCTGTACATCAAGCCTGCCTAGTGCTCTCTTGAGCATCGACGCCAACGCCGGGTGACAGATGACGTATGCGTACCTGGTCAATTCGCCGCCCGTCCAACGCCAGCACCTCAAAGCGCCAGCCAGCCACATCCACGGCCTCTCCCACCTCCAACAACTGACCCATCACCGTCTGCATCAAACCCGCAACGGTGTTGTAGCGGTCTTTGTCTTCGTCGGGCAAACTCGAAATATCCAGACGGGCCTTCAGTTCATGGGCCGGCATGGCGCCGTCCACCAGCCAAGTCCCGTCGTCCTGCAGCGTGGCCCATGCTTCTTGCGGAGTTTCCGGCGACAACTCGCCCGTGATGGCCTCCAGCAGGTCCAGCGGCGTCAACAAACCCTGCACCACGCCGTATTCGTCCACCACAAACACCATGCGCGAGGCCTGGGCCCGGAACTGCTCCAGCAACTCCATGCCACTGAGCGTTTCCGGCACAAACACGGCGGCCACCGCGTTGCGGTACCAACCGTCGGTCGCACCCGTGGCCTGCAACGCCAACATCTGGGGCAGATGAATGACCCCAACCACATCGTCAAGTCCACCCCGGCACACGGGGTACCAGGAATGTCCGCCGCTCAAAGCCTTCGCCAGGGCTTCATCCAGCGGGTCCGCAGCGTCCAGCCACTCAATGTCGGAGCGCGGCAACATGATGCTGGCCAACTGACGATCGTCCAGCAAGAACACATTGCGCACCATGCGGTGCTCGTGTTGCTCAATGATGCCGGCATCGACCCCTTGCTCTAGGTGAGCTTGGATTTCCGCTTCGGTCACATCCTTCGGCACCTCGGTCGGGATCCGCAACAAGCGCAACACCGCGTTGGTGGACAAGGCCAGCAACGCCACAAAAGGCGCCGCCACACGCGCCAGCACCAGCAGGGGACGCGCCATCCAGCGCGCGATCGGCTCCGGCGCACTTTGCCCAATGCGCTTGGCCACCAGCTCGCCAAACACGATGGTGATGTAAGTCACCACCACCACCACCACCACCGTACCCAGTGCGGCGGCCCAAGCGTGCGGCACCCCTGCCGACTCGAACACCCGGGTCAGCCCCGAGCCAAAGGCACCCTCACCGACGATGCCGTTGAGCAAGGCAATCGTGGTGTTGCCCATCTGAATGGTCGAGAAAAACTGGGTCGGGTTGTCCTGCAGGCGCAACACCGCCTGCGCCCCCTTGTCACCGGCACTGGCCAGCGCATCGAGCCGGATGCGGCGGCTGGACACCACCGCGATTTCGGTCATGGAGAACACGCCGCTGAGCAGCGTCAAAAAAGCAATTAACAGGATGTCCATAATGTCTGGATGGCACTTTACATGATCGGCGATGTCCAGGGCTGCGACGGCCCGCTGACCCACCTGTTCAACCTCATCGACTTTTCACCGAGCCGCGACACCGCGGTCTTTCTGGGCGACTTGGTCAACCGCGGCCCCGATTCGCTGGCGGTCTTGCGCCGCCTGATGGCCTTGGGCAGCTCGGCGCAATGCCTGCTGGGCAACCACGATCTGCACCTGCTGGCCGTGGCCCACGGCGTGCGCCGCCCACACCGGCTCGACACGCTGGACGACATCCTGCAAGCGCCCGACAAAACCGAGCTGCTGGACTGGCTGCGCCAGCGCCCGCTGGCCCTGCACACCCACGGCTGGCTGATGGTGCACGCCGGGGTGCTGCCCCAGTGGACCGAGGCGCAAACACTGGCGCTGGCCGAAGGCTTTTCGGCCCTGTTGCGCGGTCCCGAGGGTCCCGCCTGGCTGCACCGGATGTACGGGAACCAGCCTGACCGCTGGGACGACACCTTGCAAGGCGACGACCGCTGGCGGGTGGTGGTGAATGCGCTGACACGCCTGCGCTTTTGCACGCCCGACGGGGTAATGGAGTTCGACAGCAAGGACAGCGCGGCGGCTGCGCCACCGGGTTGCCTGCCCTGGTTCGATATGCCCCACCGGCTGACCCAGACCACACCCGTCGCTTTCGGGCACTGGTCCACCCTGGGACTGGTGCAACGCACCAACCTGCTGGCGCTGGACACCGGCTGTGTCTGGGGAGGTCAGTTGAGCGCCGCGCGGCTGGATGCACCCCACCCGTCCCGGCCTGCGGCCGTGATGGAGATCATCCAATGCGACTGCCCGCAGGCCCAAACACCGGGATTGTGAAACCGAGTCCGGTCAGTCCGCTGTTTCGGGGGTGGGAACCGGGGTGGCCTTGAACAACGCAGCCACTTTGCGGCGCGGCTTGATGAAAGGCGACAGACCACGAACCGACGCAGATGGGCGAGCGGACTGCTCCCACGTGGGTTTCGCGTCGGTGGCCGTGGACGGCTCGTAAGGCTGGTCAAAAAATGGATCGGCCGGGGCTGCCGGCGCACGGTGCGGGCGCTGGGTGCGCTCACGGCGCCCTTCGGCGGCAGGGCGAGGTTCTTCGTGCCACAGGCGCTGGCCGTCGTTCAGCCGCCCGGTCGGGCCACCAAAGCGGCGGCGGTCGGGCTCGGCCTCGAACGGCTCCAGCTCGGCCTTCTTGCCGATCAGCTTTTCAATATCAGCCAACAGCTTGGCGTCTTTGCCACTGACAAAGGAAATGGCCAGCCCCGACGCGCCCGCACGACCTGTACGGCCAATGCGGTGCACATAGTCTTCCGCGTTGAACGGAATGTCCACGTTGAACACCGCCGGCACGTCTTTGATGTCCAGGCCACGCGCGGCCACATCGGTGCAAATCAACAATTCGACTTCGCCTTTTTTGAAGGCATCCAACGCCTTCAGGCGCTCGTCCTGGCTCTTGTCGCCGTGCAGGGCGGCGGTGTTCAGGCCGTCGCGCTCCAGGGCACGGGCCAGTCGAGCACAACCCAGCTTGCTGTTCACAAACACAAACGCCTGCTTCACACCGTGCTCGCGCACCAGTTGTTTCAGGGCAGCGCGCTTGTCGTCCTCGTCCACCCGCACAAAGCGTTGCTCGATGGTGGACGCAGTGGCGTTGGAGCGCGCCACCTCGATCGTGACCGGGTCTTGCAGGTAGCTGGCCGCCAGGCGTTTGATTTCGGGCGAAAAAGTGGCCGAAAACAGCAAGGTGGTGCGCTGCTTGGGCAGGTAGCTCAGGATGCGTTGCAGATCGGGCAAAAAGCCGATGTCCAGCATCCGGTCGGCCTCGTCCAGCACCACGTACTCGACCTGGTTAAGCACGCAGTTCTTGGCCTCGATGTGGTCCAGCAGCCGGCCCGGGGTGGCCACCAGCACTTCCACACCCTTTTTCAGCTCCAGGGTCTGTGGCTTCATGTCCATGCCACCGAACACCACCGTGCTGCGCAACTGGGTGTACTTGGCGTACATCTGGATCTGCTGGGCCACTTGGTCGGCCAGTTCGCGCGTGGGCAGCAAC
>CAZGDZ010000005.1:0-7064 GCA_964524855.1 uncultured Macromonas sp. | reverse complement strand
ACACCAGCGCCCGCACCGGGTGCCGCGCGGGCGAGACCGATGCGGTTTCGTGCTTGAGCATGCGCTGCAGCAGGGGCAGCGAGAAAGCTGCGGTCTTGCCGGTGCCAGTCTGGGCGGCACCCATCACGTCACGCCCCTGCAACACCACCGGAATGGCCTGCGCCTGAATGGGCGTCATGCTGGCAAAACCCATCTCGTCGATGGCACGTGCCAGCGGTTGCGCCAGCGAAAGTTCTGAGAAAGCTTGTGTCATGTAACCGCGTATTGTCTCACCTCAGCCCGAAAACTGTGTGAAACGGGCGTGACGGCCTTGTCGCGCATGAACGACAAAGGCCGTCACATCAGGTGTAGGCAGGGGCCTGCGCGCTGGTCGGACGCCCCTGGAAATCGGTCCAGCAGCGGCGTGAAAAGTCGTACAGCTTGCACTGACGGGCTGTGTCGAAATACCAACGCCAACTGAAGCGCTGAATGATGATACGACCGGGCAGCATGTCTTCCAGCTTCTGTTGTGCCTGCTTGAGTTTGTACAGGGGCACGCTCATGTCCACATGGTGGGCCGTGTGTTCCATGATGTGGTGCATCATGCCGCCCAGCTTCCACGGAAACTCCAGGTGCACCGTGGTGGAAACGAACGGCGCCGCCTTGGCCCAGGCTTGCTTATCGTCGTGCCACTGCACACTGGTGTGGGTGTGGTGCACGTACACCACAAAACCAATCATGGCGTTCCAAAACAGGAACGGCACCACAAAGCCCATCACCAGCTGCAGCGCCACCGACTGGCCAGTGGCCTGCGCGGCCCAGACCATGCCCGCGATCCATAGCAGGCCGACAGTGGCTACAAAGACGCCATCCCAGAAAAAGATGGGGCGGCGGGTGCCCATGTAGGTTTTGCGCGGGAAAAACATGCGCAGCCACCACATTTCGACCAGGTAATACAACGCCGGACCCCAGCCGCTGCGGTAGATGCGTTCCATCAACCGGCGCCCGGGGGACAGGGCATCAAACTCCTGTTTGGTCAGCGGCGCCCACACGAAATCCACCCCTTTGAGGTTGGTGTAGCCGTGGTGCACCACGTTGTGGCCCACGTCCCACAGGCTGTACGGGGTGAGCGAAGGCACCATCGCGATGCGCCCCAGCCATTTGTTCAACCCACGGTGCGGGGTGTAGCTCTGGTGGCATGCGTCGTGGCCAATGATGAACAGGCGCCCAATCATGAAGCCGGCGGCCACCGCAAACAGCAGCTTGGCCCACCAGGCGGTCAGCAGCACGGTCGCAGCCATGAAGCCGGCAAACAGGGCCCAGTCCAGCACCAGCAACAACACGCCGGTGGCGGTGCGGCGCGAGACCAGCGGCGTCAGCCAACTGCGGATCACCTTGCGGTGCGGCATCGGCGCGCCGGGTGCGACCGGCCCATCGGCCGGGTTGGAAACGGGGGATGGCGAGGCAGACACGGCTGCGGAGCGGGCGTCGTCGGGTGTGTACATGATTCTCAATGGCAAGTGGCGCGATGCTACCCGCCCTGAGGCACCAAGTCCTTGACCCAGGTCAAATCCGGCCCCTGGTTCATCAAAGCCTCCAGAGCTACGGCGGGCATGGCACGCGCGATCAGCCACCCTTGAATTTCATGGACACCACAACGGCGCAGGAAAGACCATTGGGTCGGGGTCTCCACCCCTTCGGCCACCACCTGCAATTGCAGGCTGCGGGCCAGGGCGGCCATGCCACGCACCAGTGCCACGTCAGCGTCGTCGTGCGGCACGCCGCGCACAAACTCCCGGTCAATTTTGAGCCGGTGCACCGGCAGCCGCTTGAGTTGCGCCAACGACGAGTGCCCGGTGCCGAAATCGTCCAGCGCCAGCGTCACGCCCATCTGGCTCAGGGCGTACAAGGTTTCACGGGCCTCCAGCGGGTTGCTCATGGCCTGGGACTCGGTGATCTCCAGCTCCAGAGCCGTGGCCGGCAACTGATGGCGACTCAGCAGATCCGACACCCTGCGGGGCAGGTCTTTCAGGCGAAACTGCTGGGGCGAGACGTTGACCGCCACCCGCACCGGCCAACCGGCCGCGTGCCACGCGCTGGCCTGCGCGCACGCCGTTTCCAGCACCCACTCGCTCAAGGGCAGGATCAAGCCCGACGCTTCCGCCACTGGAATGAACCGATCCGGCGGGATTGGGCCCAGCTCCGGGTCGTTCCACCGCAACAGCGCCTCCACCGATTCAATGCGCAGGCTGGTGACGTTCACCAGAGGCTGGTAGTGCAACTCCAGTTCGCCCCGCCGCAAGGCATGGCGCAAGCGCTCCTGAATGCGCGCCCGGGCATCCATGGCTTCCCCCATGGACCGGTCGTACAGCGCCACGCCTTGCCGGCCCGCCTCCTTGGCGGCATACATGGCCAAATCCGCGTAGCGCAACAGCGTCATGGGGTCGGCCGCATCGTCTGGGCACATGGCAATGCCCAGCGAACCGCCCGGCTCCAGCTCGTAGCCATCCACACTGCAAGGTTGGGACAGTGCTTTCAGCACCTTGGACGCCACCCCCTGCGCCACGGCGGCATCCGACACGTCTGAGAGCAACACGGTGAATTCATCGCCTCCCAGGCGGGCAATCACATCCCCAGCGCGCAAGGCACCGCGCAAGCGGGCGGCCACCTCCACCAGCACCCGGTCGCCCGCTGCATGACCGTGGCTGTCGTTGATGCCCTTGAAATCGTCCAGATCCAGCAACAGCACCGCGCAGGGGCGCCCGCTGCGTTGGGCCTGCGCCACCGCCACTTCCAGCATGGCCATGAATTGGTTGCGGTTGAACAGGCCGGTCAAGGCATCGTGGGTCGCCTGGTAGCGCAGGGCATCGGCCATGCTGCGGGCCTCGGTGGTGTCCCGCAGAAACGCCACGGCGCAGGGCTGCCCGCGCACATGGCACAAACCCAGGGCAATGTCCACCTGCACTTCATGGCCCTCCCGGTGCAACAGGCGCAAACTGGGCACGCTGCCCATGGCACGACCGTGCGGCCGCAGAAAGTAATGGTTCATCCACCGCGCATGGTGGCCTCGCACCGACATGGGCAGCAATACATCCAGCGACTGCCCGACCAGTGCCTCGGGTTGGTGGCCGGTCAAGGCTTGAATGGCAGGGTTTGCCATCAAAATTTCGCCGTGCGCAGAAATCAACAGAATGCCGTCCGGCGCAGCGGCCAGCATGGATCGCTCCAGCGCCGAAGACATCACGGGCTCAACCTCGCTGGACCGCCGCACCACGCCACACCGCAATCGCCTCGGCCAGGCGGGAGGCCTGCCCGTACAAGCTGCCCGCCGCAGCGGCCATTTCCTCCACCAACGACGCGTTGCTCTGGGTGTTCTGATCGAGCGAAGCCACGGCGGCGCCGATGGTCGCCACGCCACTGGACTGTTCGCTGCTGGCGGTGGCAATGCCTTGCACCAACGCGGTTGCGCGCTGCACCTCGCCCAGTACCTGCTCCATGCGGTCGCCCGCCTGCGCCGCCAACGCGGCCCCGGTACGGACTTCATCAACGCTGCCCTGGATCAACCCACGTATTTCGCGCGCCGCCTGCGCACTGCGCTGCGCCAAAGTGCGCACCTCGTCGGCCACCACGGCAAAACCTCGACCCGACTCACCGGCCCGGGCCGCCTCCACCGCCGCGTTCAACGCCAGGATGTTGGTTTGAAACGCGATCGAATCGATCACGCCCACAATCTGACCAATCCGGGCCGAGCTGTCGCTGATGCGGTCCATCGTCTGCACGACCTCGCGCACCACCGTTCCGCCACTGGCGGCAGACCGATTGGCCTCGTCCACCCGCTGGGTGGCCTGGCGCGCGCTTTCGGCGTTCTGGCGCACGGTGGCCGTCAGTTGCTCCATTGACGCGGCGGTTTCCTGCAGGCTCGCCGCGTTGGTTTCGGTGCGGGCCGACAGGTCCTGATTGCCCTGAGCAATCTGCTCGGCCACGCTGCTGACCCCGACCACCTGCACCGCCACGTCGTCCACCAGCGCGCGCAGGTTCAACCCCGACTGGTTGACCGAGCGCAGGATCATGCCCACATCGTCCACCCGGTTGAGGTTCAGGTTCTCGCCTGGGGCGCCGCTGGCCACCGCCTGCGCCTGACGGCGGATGGTGCGCAGGGGCCGGCTGATTTGGGCCTGCAGGAACAGGTCGGCCACCAGGGCACCAAACACGGCGCTCAAGGCCACCCAACCCGCGCTGGACGATGGGCCCTGCAACGCCAGCACACTCCATATTGGCGGCAACGCGGTCATCCAAACCGCGCAGCGAATGCGTTTCGCCGTGGTGGCCTTTTGCAATACGCTACGCCAGGCTCGCCAGCCGGTGTGCACCGCCAGGCCCTTGTAAAAAGCCGTGCCCCGCCCCCGGCCTTCGCGCACTTTGCGGTACAAGGCTTCAGCCGCCTCCACTTCGGCGCGCGAAGGCGATGTCCGCACCGACAGGTAGCCCACCGTCTTGCCATCGCGCACCATCGGCGCGGCATTGGCACGCACCCAATAGTGATCGCCATCCTTGCGCCGGTTTTTCACCAGTGCCGTCCACGCCTCGCCGCCCTTGATGGTGGCCCACATGTCGGCAAACGCTTGCGCCGGCATGTCCGGATGACGCACCACGTTGTGCGGCTGGCCGGCCAACTCCTCGGCCTCAAAGCCGCTGATGGCCACAAACGCCGAATTGGCATAGGTGATGCGACTGCTCGCGTCTGTGACGGACAGCAGCGTGGTGCGGTCGTCGAACACAAACTCCCGCTGGGTGACCGGCAAATTCAATTGCATGCTGGATTCGAGGTAAGCCTCAGTCGCCCCCATGACGACCGAGCCTCGGCATTCCAGCACGCCCGCCCGGCGTCTGCCCAAAACGATACCGCTCGAAAACCCTCAACCGAGGTGACTTATGTCACACCTGAATCAAGTAATTCAGCGCAATCGTTTGCTCAGCTACACCACTCCACCCGGCCGCGCTGGTGCTTGACCACCTGACCCGAGCGCGCCAGACGGCCCAAGGCCCGAGACACGGTTTCCGGCGCGCAGCCACACAATTGCGCCAAGTCATCGCGACTCGGCACCTCCACCACTTGACTGCCGTGCACGACCGTCAGCAGACGCAACACCGCCGACAACCGCTGCCCCACGTCCGGCAAGCGAGCCACCGAGGACCACTGCAGCAAGATGTCCGACAGCCGCATCACCGCCTTGCTCAACTCGAAGCCCAACTGGGGGTTGCGCGCCATTTGGTGGAGGGCCGGGGCCATGTCGAGTTCGCAGATGCGGGTGGGCATGTAGGCTTGCGCATCGGCGCTCGCCACGCGGTTGAGCATCGCACTCATGCCCAACAAGACACCCTGCCCCACCACCGCGACCGCCCGGCGGTCACCCAGCGATGCATCGCGCCGCAGCAACAGGGCACCCACTTTCACCGCTTGCAAGTGCGACGCCTGCTCCCCTTGCGTGAACACCGCATCGCCCGGTGCCAGCAGACGCTCGGTCAACGTGGCCGCGCCTTGGGTCTCGCGGTGAATGCGGTACAGACCGCAACGCTCTTTGGCGACACAAAACTGGCAATTGGAAACAGACATCGGCCGATTGTCCCCGCGATAGCGCTGGTGCAGACGCGCAGCACCACGATTGCGGCAATTTTCCAAACAAGTTAGAATATTCGGCTTTGCTGGCAACATCCACAAACCCAAAGGATATACATCATGGCAACCAAGCCGAAGAAAAAGAACCCCCGCCTGGCCTCCGGCCGCAAACGCGCCCGCCAGGACGTGAAACTGAATGCAGCCAATGGTTCGCTGCGTTCCAAGTACCGCACCGCAGTCAAGAACGTTGAAAAAGCCGTTCTGACCGGCGACAAAGCCAAAGCCACCGAACTGTTCGCCAAGATGCAATCGGTGGTGGACATCATTGCCGACAAGGGCATCTTCCACAAGAACAAGGCCGCTCGCGACAAGAGCCGCCTGTCCGCCAAGGTCAAGGCCCTGGCCGTTGCAGCCTAAGCTGTAATTTCAAGCCCGGGCCGGGGCCCATAACGCCCCAGCCCGCCGTTTGCACCGGGTGCGCTGCCAGCAAAACAGCACAAACCGCCTCAGGCAACAAAAAACCCACCGAGCAATCGGTGGGTTTTTTGTTGGGCGAATGCTCCGGGTCAGCCCTGCGGCGGATCGGGAATCAAACAGGCCTCGACCAGTTGCAGTTCATTGTCGCGGGCAAAATTCATCACAAAGTCCCACGCCATCACGTCGTAATCGCGCAGGGCGCGGTTGACCACGACGCACTTCACGCCGTTGATGACCTGTGGAATGCACCACGGGGAATAGCTGAGGTGGGCACCCGGCGCCTTGCCGGCCGGGTGAAACTGACTCATCACCCCGGCCAGACGTTCCGCCCAGTCGCTGGGCCGAAAGGTCTTGCCACTGTGGGTGATGCCCTGGATGAAGACTTCTTTGGCGGTGAGAGAGACCATCTGTTGGAGGCCCTGGAGAGAGGTGGATCGCGCGGAACACGAGGATCGCTCGGACCGTCAACTTACAGTTAGTATTCTATCTTATATAAGACTTGAGGCTGGTGTTTACCCGGAGTTCCGACGCGGTTTCAAACTGTCATAGAGACAAGCAAGCACTGGGCCTAAAATGCATACCATCGGCCCCGCTGTGCGTGGGGCCGATGTTTTTTGGCTCCGCTCGCGGATTTGAACCCTCAGGATACAACCCATGTCCCACCCCGTCGCCCCGGTTGAACCCCATGTCATGACCACCTACGGCCGTTTGCCGATCGCGCTGTCGCATGGCCGAGGCAGCCGAGTCTGGGACGTGAACGGCAAGCAATACCTCGATGCGCTGGGCGGCATTGCGGTCAACACGCTGGGCCACGCGCACCCCAAACTGGTGCCCGCGCTGCAGGATCAGGTCGCCCAGATGATCCATTGCAGCAACTATTACTACAACCCAGCCACCGAGCAGCTCGCGGCCCAGTTGGTCGAACGCTCGGGCATGACGAATGTGTTCTTCTGCTCCACCGGCCTGGAAGCGAACGAAGCCGCGCTGAAGA
>CAZGDZ010000004.1:0-21598 GCA_964524855.1 uncultured Macromonas sp. | reverse complement strand
TGGCGGCCATCTGCTGTTCGGTTTCGCCGACGAACTTGCTCATCAGGTCGCTGGCTTGGCGCACCATCAGCGGCCGCTGCAGCACCTGTGCCAGGTGCTCGGCCAACGCGGTTTTGCCAGTGCCCGGAGGACCGAAAAAGCACAGCGTGCCGTGGCCCCGGGCGCGCAGCGCGTCCAGGATGCGGGGCAGGTCGTGGCGCGATTCGGTGTGCAGCCACTGCAGGCCGTACTGCAGCGGGTTGTGGCGCAGCCCATGGTCGAGCCGGCGGCCCAAGGCCTGGTCGGCGTGGGCCAGTTGGCGTTCGATCAACTGCTCGTAGTGCTCGGTCGCGGCCGTTGGGTGGGGCGTGACCAGATCCGCAAAGCGCAGGGCGGTGTGGATTTGCGCCGGTGTCAGGCCTGGGCGCTCGCTCAGGCGGGCCACCAGCGCGTCGGACACCGGCGCCCCGGCCAGGGCCTTGCGCACCAGTTGTTCGCGCGCACCGGGCGGCGGGCTCTTGAGTTCCAGGTGGTAGGCAAAGCGGCGCCGGAACGCCGGGTCGATCTGTTCGATGCGGTTGGTCACCCACAGCGTGGGCACCGGGTTGTTCTCCAGCACTTGGTTGACCCAGGCCTTGCCCCCCACGCCGCCCGCAGCCGCGTCCGCGCGCAAGCGCCCTTCGGTGGGCAGGGTCGGGAACACATCCTCCACCTCGTCAAACAGCAGCGCCGAACGGGCGGTGCCTTTCAGGAATACCTGCGCGATTTGCAGCGATCGGTAGCGGTCTCGCCCGGCGAGTGAGTGGCCTTCGCGGTCGGCGTACTCCACTTCGAACAGCTCCAGTCCGGCGGCCTGTGCAGTCACCCGCGCCAGCTCGGTTTTGCCGGTGCCGGGGGGGCCGTAAATCAGCACGTTTACCCCGGGCTCTCGCCGCTGCACTGCTTCGCGCAGCAAGTCACACAGCAGTTGGGCGTCGTCGCGCACAAAGTCGAAATCGGCCAGTGTGAGTGCTGTGCTTGTGGCAGGGCGGGTGAACACGGCCATCAGTTCGTGGTGGTGGCGGTACTCCCGCATTAACACTGGGGGCAGGCGTTCGCTCACCTTCATCAGGTCGCCCATGTCGGTGATGTTGTGCTCCGACAGCAGGTTTTCCACCAGGCCAATGCGCTCCAGCCGCGAGCCGGCGCGCAGCGCTTCGGCCACCTCGGTCGCGTCCACCCCAGTCACTTCGGCCAGCGCGGCGTGCGCCTCGGGCGCGTTGTGCACCTTCAATTCCACCAACAGGTTGCGCAACTCGCGTTGGTAGCGCGCCAGGGTGCCGCACAGCAGCAGCGCGCGTTCGGCCTGGTTGAGCTGCAGCACATCGGCCAGGGTGTCGATGTTGCGCTGCACCAGCGTGCGCTGCGGGTCCAGCCGCCGGCCCAGCCAGTCGCTGGTGGCGGCCAACACGGCCAGGATGTCCTTGGGCGCGTCCTTGGCGTAGTCGTCCAGGTGAAAAAACAGCGTGCCCTCCTCGTACGGGCCCTGCCAGGTGCCAAAGCGCTCCAGAAATGCGCTGGGGCTCAACGCCGCTTGGCCCAGCCACCATTCGTTGTCGTGGCAGCGGTGTTCCAGGTAGGCGCGCAGGCGGCGCAGCACCGTCACCGGCCACACCAGGTGGCGTCCGGCCAGGTCGAGCAGGGTACTCAGGTCACGCCGCAGGTTGAAGCGCGCGCCGGTGCGCGTCACCATCGCCAGCGCCAGCCGAGAGCACATGAGGTCGAGCACCGGCGCCTGGGCCAAGCCCGGCGAGGTCAACAGCGGCCCCGGTGCGGTGGTCGCGTTCTGGTGTGGTGGCGCGGTGCGCACCCGGGGCGGCCGCACCGTGGGCGGGGCAGGGGCGGGCGTGCGCTCGCGCAACACCTGCGCGTCGGCCCGGGTCGAAGTTGAGCGTTTGACCATCCGCTGCTTGCTCCTGCTGAGGGGTGCCGCCAGGACACCCTGACCTTGTCGGGCGAACCATACCCCAGCTTGGTGCAACTGGGAAGAGGGCGGTCATTAACCCCATGACAACGCCCTCCTAGCGCTTTCGAATGTGGTTAAATATAATCAAAATCAAATTTAAGTGATATTTATATTTGACTTATATGACGAAAACACTCACAAGTCACGTTTCCACTGCGCCCATGCCATTTGGCAGCGAAACGGCGTTCACCCAGCAGCGGGCCTTCGCGGGGGATGTGCTGTACACCGAAAACATGCCGGCCCACCACATGTATGTGGTCAAAGAAGGTGTGGTGGACATCTATATGATCCGCGAGGAAAAGCGGGTGGTGGTGGAGTCGCTGGGCAAAGGGCAGTGTTTTGGCATGGCGCCGCACATCGCCAAGGGCGCGCGACGGGTCAACAACGCGGCGGCCCGCACCTACTGCGAGCTGTACCTCATCAGCAACGACGTGCTGGACGACGACATGGCGCAGGCGCCGACCTTGACGCTGAGTTTGCTGAAGGCCTTGTCGGACCGGCTGTCCACCGCCCACGAAATCGTGGCGACCCGCGTCAACTACCAACCCGAGCTACTGGTGTACGCCCAGTTGCTGCACCTGCTGGGGGTGGCCGAATTGGGGCGCGCAGTGATCCACCAGGCCAAGATGGGCGGCTCGCAGCAGCCGATCGTGGCCAGCCCGCTATTGGCCGAGGTGTTTTTGCAGGCCCGCACCATGCTCGGGCATTCTGACCAGCACATTCGCGCCTGCCTGTCCAAGCTGCTGAACCTGCACCTGATCCGGGTGGAAGACGAAAAGGGCAACGGCAAGCGGGTGTACTTCTCGCCGCTGGAGATCGTGGCCCAGGCCCGCAAAATCACCAGCAATCAGGACGAGCCGAAAAAGGTGGACTACGAGTACATCAGCGTCGATGAGTTTTCGACCATGGTGGAGATCGACCGCAACCTGCTGCTGCGCAAGCTGGCCGGCAGCGAATTTGCCGACGACGTGTTCACCTTCCGCAAGTCGGAGGTGCTGCGGCTGCTCAACGACAAGGGCAAGAAGTTCTTTGCGGAGCGCAAGATCAAGACCCCGGACGAGTTCACCGACATCCTGGACCTGGAGTTCGCCGATCAGAAGTCGGTCTTCACCATGGTGTCGCAGCAGGACACGCTGGACATTGCCAAGGTGTTGAAAAACGTGGATTCGGACGTGGTCAAGCAAAAGCTGCTGTCTGCGCTGTCCCGCTCCAAGCGCGAGGAGGTGGAGCAGGACATCGAATCCCTGTCCCAGGTGGACCCGGTGGAGGCGCAGCAAATCGGCGCCCGCATGGTGACCACGGTCAAGAAGATCATGCTCAAGCAAGCTTGATGGTCGTCCGGTCGGTGGGGCCAGACACTTGACTCAATTACATTTGTGCAAATATAATTGAGTCCACTGCGGTGGCGCCCTGCCACCACTTGTTGGCCGCGCGCCCTGCGTGGCTTGTCCGAGACCTGTCTAGCACCCCATCCGCCGGGCCCTCCGGTGCGCTGGGTGTGGGCGCCGCCTGCGCGAGCGTCACAGACCACATCCCCCAGGAGGACCCATGAACCTTTCCACCCGTTTGGCCACCGCCACTGTCTGCGTGCTGGCCCTCAGCGCTTGCGGCCAATCCGAGCCACCCACCGCGTCCGCCGTGGCATCGGGCAGCGAAGCCGCCTGCGGTCGCGTGAAGGTGGCCAACATGAACTGGCAATCGGCCGAAGTGCTCGCCCATGTCGATCAGATCATCCTCAGCGCCGGGTATGGCTGTGAGGTGGAACTGGTGCCGGGCGACACGATGCCCACGCTGACCTCGATGATGGAAAAAGGCCAGCCCGACGTGGCGCCAGAAGCGTGGATCAACGCGGTGCGCCAGCCGTTGGATGCGGCGGTGAGCGAGGGCCGTTTGCACTACGCCGCCCGCTCGCTGCCCGACGGCGGGGTGGAGGGTTGGTGGATACCCAAATACGTCGCCGATCAGCACCCGGAAGTGCGAACCATTGAAGACGCGCTGAAGCGTCCCGACCTGTTCCCGGCGGCCGAGGCGCCGGGCAAAGGCGCGGTGCACAACTGTCCGTCGGGCTGGAGCTGTCAGATCACCACCGAAAATGCCTTCAAGGCCTGGGGCGCGAAAGACCAGAATTTCGTGCTGCTGGACACCGGATCGGCCGCCGGCCTGGACGGCTCCATCGCCAGAGCCTACGAGCGCCGACAAGGCTGGTTGGGCTACTACTGGGCACCCACCGCCATTCTCGGCCGCTACGAGATGGTCAAGCTCGATGCCGGCGTGCCCCACGACCAAGCCGCGTTTGAAGCATGCAACTCCCGCGCCGACTGCGCCGCGCCGGTGCGCACCGACTGGGCCAATGCCGAGGTCTTCACCGTGGTGACGGACGAGTTCCACAAGCGCGCAGGCCCCGCTTCCGACTACCTGTACCGCCGGGGCTGGTCCAACGACACCGTCAACGGGCTGCTGGCCTGGATGCTGGAGAAGCAGGCCAACGGCGCCGATGCCGCACGCCACTTCCTGCAAACCCAGCCGGAGATTTGGCAGCCCTGGGTCAGCGCTGAGGTGGCAGCCAAGGTGCGTGCGGCCGTGGGTGAGTGAACATGGGTGCGCTGAACGAATTTCCCGCGATCGATGAAGCGAAGCTGCGTGCGCTGCGGCTCTTCATCGACAGCGAATTTCGCGCCTTCACCCGCACCCATGGCGACGCCATGGAGGCCTTGTTCAACCCCTTGCGCGACTTTCTGCTCGCCAGCGAACGCCTGCTGACCACCTCACCCTGGCCGCTGGTGGTGGGTGGCATTGGCTTGCTGGCCTGGCTGGCCAGCCGCTCCTGGAAAATCGCCACCGCTTCCATGGTGGCGCTGCTGGGCGTGGGTGCCCTGGGCATGTGGGACGACACCATGAAGACCATCTCGATGATCTTTGTGTGCACCTTGGTGGCGCTGGTGCTGGGCCTGCCCATCGGCATCTTAATGAGCCGTTCCGACCGCTTGCGCCGCTTCATCAGCCCGGTGCTCGATGTCATGCAGACCATGCCCAGTTTCGTGTACCTGATTCCGGTGGTCATGCTGCTGGGCATTGGGCGCGTGCCGGGCCTGATTGCGGTGGTGATCTACGCCGTGCCCCCCATCATTCGCTTCACCGACCTGGGCATCCGCATGGTGCGCGACGACCTGCTGGAAGCCGCTGATGCGTTTGGCTCGTCGGCTTGGCAAAAGCTGCGCCAAGTGCAGTTGCCCATGGCCTTGCCCACCATCATGGGTGGCGTCAACCAGACCATCATGCTGGCGCTGTCCATGGTGGTGGTCGCGTCGATGATCGGTGTGCAAGGGCTGGGGCAACCGGTGTTGCGGGCCATCACCAACCAGTACTTCGCGATGGGCTTGCTCAATGGCCTGGCCATTGTGGTGATTGCCATTGTGTTCGACCGCGTCTCGCAAGCCTACGGCCTGCGCTTGCAAAAAAACCGGGAGGGAGCGCATGCCTGAAGCCACTTTGTCGATGGGCGACATCGACCCCGTCGCCACGCCCAACAGCGCGGTTGAACAGTCGCGCGCCGTGGATGTGTCGATCAAGGGCCTGTACAAGGTGTTCGGCCCCAACCCGTCCTCTTGCCTGCCCATGGTGATGGAGGGCATGGACAAGGCACAGTTGCTGGAACAGACCGGCCATGTGCTGGGCCTGCGCAACATCGAGCTGAACATGCCGGCCGGGCAGATCCAGGTCATCATGGGGCTGTCGGGCTCGGGCAAGAGCACGCTGATTCGTCACATCAACCGCCTGATTGACCCCACCGCGGGCGTGGTGCAGGTGGGCGAAGACGACGTGACCGCGATGGACGAGCGGCGGCTGCGCACCTTCCGCCGCGAACGCACGGCCATGGTGTTCCAGAAGTTTGCGCTGTTTCCGCACTTTACCGTGCAGGAGAACACCGAGTACGGCTTGCAAATCCAGGGCGTGCCCCGCAAAGCACGGCGCGAGCAAGCGCTGCGCTGGATCGAACGGGTGGGGCTGACTGGCTACGAGTCTCACTACCCGAACCAGTTGTCGGGCGGCATGCAGCAACGGGTGGGGCTGGCGCGTGCCCTGACCAACGATGCGCCGGTGTTGCTGATGGACGAGGCTTTCTCGGCTTTGGACCCCTTGATCCGCGCCGACATGCAAAGCGTGCTGCTGGACTTGCAGCAGGAAATGGGCAAGACCATCGTCTTCATCACCCATGATCTGGACGAAGCCTTGCGCCTGGGCGACCGCATTGCCATCTTGCGCGATGGGGAGGTGGTGCAGCAGGGCACAGGCCAGCAGATCGTGCTGCAACCGGCGGACGACTACATTGCCAGCTTTGTGCGCGATGTCAACCGAGGCCGGGTGATCCGCTGCCGCACCCTGATGCGCCCTGGCCCGCCGGTCGATGGGCCCAGTGTGGATGCTGGCTTGGTCATCGAAGAAGCCGCGCGCCTGCTGAGCGCGGAGGGCGAGGAGGCCGCCAATGTGGTGACGGCCAAAGGCCGTGTGCTGGGAACGGTCAGCATGGCCGACATCATTGCGGCCATGGTGCCACCGCGCAACGAGGCGGGCTGATCCGGGCGCCGTGCCTGCCTACAAATCGGCCAGCGGTGTGCGCGCCGCTGGCGCTTCGCGGTCCACTGGCAACTGCGTCAGCAGCGCGTGCAGGCCCTGTTCCAGATGGGTCAACGCCTCGTCGGACAAACCGCTCAAAGCGCGAGGCAACACCCCTTCGCGCGGGCCGCTGACCTTGGCCAGGACCGCTTGGCCAGCGGGCTGCAGCAGCAGGCGCACGCTGCGCCGGTCGTCTTCGCCCTTTTCGGCCTTCACCAGCTCGCGCAGCACCAATTGCTTGATCAGGTTGCTGGCGGTCGATTGGTGCACGTCCATCGCGACCGCCAGTTCCGACACCCGCAGCCCAGGCTGCGCCTGGATGTACCCCAACGCCGCCACCATGGCCCCGCCAATCCCGGCCTGCTTTTCGATTTGGTGAAAGTGCTGACGCACAGCACCGAACACTACGCGAAACTGGCGCAGCACCCGGGTGCTTTGTGCGGTGGCTTCGGTGTCAACCGGGGCGACGGGCGTAGGGGCTGAGCGGGGCACGGTGGGACTGGGAAGTGGACGATGCGCGCATCATGCCCAAACAAAATGGCCCCTGCAACACGGGTCCACCCACCGGGTGGACCTGGTGCGCCGTGTTTGATTAAAATCAAGGAAGTTGCGAACACAAGTACCCAGGAGTTAAAGCATGTCTCAAGCGCCCCAACACGATCAACACGCCGGCGAAGTCGATCCGGTGGAAGCCATCGTGCCCGTCATTCCTTGGCTGCTGCCGTTGGCCGGTGGCGTGCTGATTTTCCTGCTCGCCTTCATTGCTGTGTTCATGGCGTGATGCCTGCTGCTGGGGTTGGTGCCCCAGCCCAGCACCAGAACAACCGGCCTGTGGGCCGGTTTTGTTTTGGGGCGGCGCCATGCTCTGGCCTACACTCGCAGCACCATGTTGCGTCGTTCGTGCTTGATGATGTTGGCCGCCTGTTGGCCTGGCTTGGGGCTGACCCAGCCGGGGGCCACCGTGGCCGCAGCGTCAGACCTGAAGTTTGCGCTGGAGGAAGTGGCCGCCATCTTCACCCAGCAGACCGGCCACACCTTGCGGCTGGTGTTCGGTTCTTCGGGCAACTTCAAAACGCAAATCCTGCAGGGCGCGCCGTTTCACCTCTTCCTCTCGGCCGACGAGGGCTTGGTGTACGAGCTGGCCGATGCCGGCAAGACCCAAGACCGGGGGCGACCTTACGCGGTGGGTCGCATTGGCATCATGGTGCCGCCGGGTTCGCCCTTGAAGGCCGACGGTGAACTCCAAGACCTGGCCACTGCCTTGAAGGACGGCCGCCTGCGCCGCTTCGCCATCGCCAACCCCGACCACGCACCTTATGGGGCCCGTGCCCGGGAAGCTTTGCAACACGCCGGCCTGTGGGACGCGATCCGGCCGCGCCTGGTTTATGGCGAAAACATTTCGCAGGCGGCGCAGTTCGCCACTTCGGGCTCAACCCAGGGCGGCATCATCGCGCAATCGTTGGCCCTGGCACCGGCCGTGGCCTCAACAGGCTCCTTCCAATTGATACCCCAGGCTTGGCACCAGCCGCTCAAGCAGCGCATGGTGCTGATTAAAGGGGCGCCGCCCGCCGCCCGCGCGTTCTACGAGCACTTATCACAGCCTGCAGCGCAGGCGGTGCTTAAGCGCTACGGCTTCGAGTTGCCACGAGACTGATGGCGACATGGACTGGCAAGCCCTGACCCTGTCGCTGGAGCTGGCTGCCGCCACCCTGGCGGTGCTGTTGCCGCTGGGCTTGTGGCTGGGGCGCTGGCTGGCGCGGACCCGCTTTGCCGGCAAGGCCTGGATCGAAGCGCTGGTGGTGCTGCCCCTGGTGTTGCCGCCCACGGTGCTGGGCTACTACCTGCTGGTGTCGCTGGGCGGCGCGTCGCCCGTGGGGGCTTGGCTGCAGCAAACCTTCGGGCTGTCGCTCACGTTCAACTTTGTGGGTTTGTTGCTGGCTTCGGTCGTCTTCAACGTGCCGTTCATGGTGCAACCGGTGCAACGCGCCTTCGAGGCCATTCCCGCCAACCTGGCAGAGGCGGCGGCCGTCAGCGGCCTGTCGGCTTGGCAAACCTTTTGGCGGGTGGAGCTGCCGCTGGCCTGGCCCGGCGTGCTGTCGGCCATGGTGCTCACCTTCGTGCACACGCTGGGCGAATTCGGCGTGGTGTTGATGGTGGGCGGCAGCATCCCCGGCGAAACCAAAACCATCGCCATCAGCATTTACGACAAAGTGCAGTCCTTCGACCTGCAAGGCGCGCATCAGATGTCGCTGTTGCTGTTGCTGCTGTCGCTGGGGGCGGTGGCCGCTTCCTTCTTTGCCTCGGCGCGGCTGGCGGTGCGGCGGTGAACGTGTCGGACGCATCCACCGACCGCGCGCTGGCGCACGGGCTGACCGTGGAGGTGGAGCAGGGCCTGCCCATGCCCTTGCAAGGTACGTTGCGCTGCGGCCCAGGCGAACTGCTGGCCCTGGTGGGGCCCTCGGGCGCGGGCAAAACCTCGCTGGTGCGGGTGCTGGCCGGCTTGATGAAGCCGCAGCGCGGCCGCGTCACCGTGGCCGGGGAATGCTGGTGCGACACCGAGGCGGGCGTGTTCTTGCCGCCGCAGCAGCGCCACGTGGGCCTGGTGTTCCAGAACTACGCGCTGATGCCGCACTTGAGTGCGCTGGACAACGTGGCCCTGTCGTTGCTGCACCGGCCCGCTGCCGAACGACGCCGCCAAGCCCAACACTGGCTGGATCATGTGGGTTTAAGCACTGAACAGCAGCACCGCCGCCCGGCCGCGCTGTCTGGCGGGCAGCAACAGCGCGTGGCGGTGGCGCGCGCCCTGGCCCGCGAGCCCCGGCTGCTGCTGCTCGACGAACCGTTTTCTGCCGTGGACCAGATGATGCGCCAGGGCCTGTACCGTTTGCTGGCGGATTTGCGGCGCGAGTTGTCGGCGCCCATCGTGCTGGTGACCCACGACCTGAACGAAGCCCGGCTGCTGGCCGACACCTTGGTGGTGATGGACGGAGGGCGCCTGCTGCAGCAGGGCACGCCGGCCCAGATTTACCGCTCGCCCCGCAACGCGCGCGTGGCCGATCTGGTGGGCATCCAGAACCGGTTTTACGGGTGCTGGGACGGTCCCGCCGACGAACCCGGCCTCGGCTGGTTGGTGTGGCTGCCAGGCCCTGATGCGGACCCCGCTGGCCCTGCGGTGCGCCTGAAGGTGCGCGACAAAGGCCGCCTGGACGTGGGCCAGCGCGTGACCTGGGTGGTGCAGGGGGATGGATTGCAGTGCCGGCCGGTGGACCTTTCAAGTACCCTGCCAAGCTCACAGTCCTCGGGTGATGCCAACACCTTGCCACTGGCCGCCCGCCTAAGTGAGCGGCGGCACCTGGGTGAAATGTCGCTGGCGCTGTTGGCGTTGGAGGCACTGCCTGGGGTGCATTTGCACATGACCCTAAGCGGACCATGGCGGCAAGGCCTGCAAGCCGGCCAGCGCTTGTGGGTGGACATCGACCCCGAATGGGTGCATGTCATGCCGACGCGGACGGCTTGAGTCATCACCGCCCGCTGTCTGCACTTACTCCGGCTCAATGCCCGCCGCCTTGATAACCTTGCCCCATTTCGCGGTTTCGTCGGCTTGGAATTTGGCCAGGCCTTCGGGGGTGGTGGGGAAGGCTTGGCCGCTGCTGCCGGTGAAGAACTGTTGAACGCCAGGGCTCTTGAGCGCGTTGTGCATCAACTCGTTCAAGCGTTTGACCACGGGTGCCGGTGTGTTGGCCGGTGCGTACGCTGCAAACCAGTAGCCCATTTCGTAGCCAGGCACGCCGGCTTCGGCAATGGTGGGCACATTGGCCAGTGACGCTTTGCGGGTGCTGGTGGTCACGCCCAGCGCCCGCAAGTTGCCTGAAGTCACTTGGGGCACCCCGGTAGAGGTGTCGGTGAACATCATGGTCACTTGTCCTCCCAGCAAATCGCTCACCCCCATGGGGTTGCTGCGGTACGGCACGTGCAGCAGGTTGACACCCGCCATTTGCTGGAACAGCTCACCCGCCACGCGGCTGGACGCACTGCCGCTGGCGAACGACAGCTTGCCCGGTGTCTGCTTGGCTGCAGCCAGCACATCCGCCACGTTTTTGTAGGGGGAGTCGGCCTTCACCACCATCACCATGCCGCCTTTGCCCAGCCCAGTGATGGGGGCGAAGTCCTTCACCGGATCGTAAGCAATGCGTTTGAACAGGTGTTCATTGGCCGCGTGGGTGGTGTTGGTGGAGATGATGACGGTGTAGCCATCGGCGGGTGCGCGGGCCACCATTTGTGCCGCGATCATGCCGCTTGCCCCGGCTTTGTTGTCAATCACCACCGGTTGCCCGCTTTGTTCTGCCACCGACTGGCCCAGGGCGCGGGCCAAAGCATCGGTGGCGCTGCCCGCGGCAAACGGCACCACGAAGGTGATGGGTTTGGCTGGGAAGGGTGGCGTTTGTGCTTGGGTCAGCGTGGTCAAGGCCAGAGCAGCACTGCCCAGCACGAGGGCGCGGCGTTGGGCGTAGAACTTGGAACGGTGTTGCATGGGATCGTCTCCTGGTTGTGTTGAAAAAGTCAAAGGGGGTGGCCCCGCAACCGCTGGGCCAAGTGCGAGGGCACGGTCAAAGGCAAGGCCAGCAGGTGGAAAGACAAGGCCTTGCCGTGGCTGTCCAGGTTCAGGGCGTCGTTCACACCGCCGTCCAGCACGTCGTCCAACACAAAGTTGAACGCGTGTAAACGCGGCAAATCGTAGCGCACGACCCCGTTCGGGCGCCGGTGAGCAAAGTGTTGATCCACCCGTTCTGGGGTGATCTGCGCTGCGATCAGTGGATAGAACGCTGCGTCCCACGCAATCAGGCTGATGTTGGAGCGGTTGCCTTTGTCGCCGGTGCGGGCGTGGGCGGCACGCCAAAGTTCGATGGTCAATTCAGTCATGCGGTGCCTCTGCCCAGAGGTGGCGGGTGGTCAGGGCTGTGCGCGGCAGCAAGCAGGGCAAAGTGCCCAGCGTGGGGCGCACGTGGGTGCGCACGCCGCCGCCGCCAGCTGGACCACAGGTGTACAGGGCGGTCACTTCCCGCAGCAGGCGTTGGGCCAACTGCCGGTCTGGTGTGCGCAGGGCCAGCCGCAGGCGCACGTCTTGGGCCTCTCCTGGCGGGGTGTTGGCCAGCCAGTGTCCGCTGTCGTCGGCCAGCACGCTGCTCACGCCAATCAGGTCGCAGCGCAGTGTCACACCCAGCCCCATCCGTTCGCGCACGGTTTGGGCGGCCAGCCGGGCACGCCCTTCGGCCCGCACGCCCGCGTAGGAAATTTCCGCTTCCGCCAGCCAGCCAGAGGCGAAGCAGACGTTGGCTTTCAACTTCTCGGGTTTGGGGTGACCCTTGACGCCACGCACATGAATCTGGTCCGGCCCCGTCTCGTCCAGCTGAACCTGGGTGATGTCGGCCACCACATCGGGGGTCAGGTAAGCGGCAGGGTCGTGGACCTCGTACAGCAGCTGTTCGGTGACCGTGTGGCGGTCAATCACGCCGCCGGTGCCGGGAGGTTTGCTGAGGGTGCAACTGCCGTCCTCAAACACCTGTGCAATCGGGTAGCCCAGTCGGGCCAGGTCGGGCACGTCTTTCACGCCTGGGTCGGCGTAGTAGCCGCCCGACACTTGCGCGCCACATTCCAGCAGATGCCCGGCCATGGTGGCACCGGCCAAGCGGTCCCATTCGTTGTCGGCCCAACCAAAGTGGGCCAGTGCTGGGCCCAGTGCCAAGGAGGGGTCGGCCACGCGGCCAGCCACCACCACGTCCGCCCCCTCGCGCAAGGCCTCGGCAATGGACGCAGCGCCCATGTACACGTTGGCACTGACCACTTCCATGCCATCCACTGCGCCTCCGGTGGCCTGGCGCAAGGTGTCGTGCCATTGCGGGCCACTCACATCGTCACCCAGCACCACGGCAATGCGCGGCGTGCGCAAGCCCAGCTGCTGAGCAAGGCGGTGAATGTGTTGCGCCGCACCCAATGGGTTGGCGGAGCCAAAGTTGCCCACGATGCGGATGTGGTGTGCCAGACACCGGCCAAGGATGGGCCGCAGCATGTCTTCCAGCAGCGGCTCATAGCCCAGGCTCGGGTCTGTGCGTCTGGCCAATTGGGCCAGGGCCAAAGTACGTTCTGCCAAGGTTTCGAACATCAGCACCGAACTTCCGCCCAGGCGAATCAACTCGTCCACCACTGGGCCGGCCGCGTCCACGCGGTCGCCCGAGAAGCCGGCGCCCGAGCCTATGTACAGCGGTTGATGTGTAGCCATGCTGCGCACTCTACGGCGGCTTGATTAACCTGTAAAACTCAAATATCAGATACATTCAGTGGTCATGGAGATCAATCTGTCCACCCGCGACTTGCGGGCATTGATGGCCTTGGCGCAAGAACGCAACTTCACCCGAGCGGCTGCCCGTTGTCATTTGTCGCAGTCGGCGTTCTCCGCGTTGATCAAAGGGCTCGAGGAGCACCTGGGCGGGCGCTTGTTTGACCGCACCACCCGCCAAGTGGAGCTCACTGCAGAGGGCGAGGCTTTCATCAAGTCGGCGCAACGCCTGTTGCAAGACGCTGAGGCTGCGGTCTCTGACGTGCGCGAGCATGTGGCGCGGCGGCGCGGCCGGGTGTCGCTGGCGGTGTTGCCTTCGTTGGCGTCGGGGTGGTTGCCGCCTTTGCTGGCACAGTTTCATCGCACCTACCCCGGTATCGCTCTGGATGTGGCCGATGTGCTCTCAGATGAATGCATCACCCGGGTGCGCGCAGGGCAGGCCGACCTGGCCCTGGCAGCCACCCGCACCGATGCGCCTGAGTTGCACACCGTACCGTTTTGTGCCGACCAGTTTCATGTTGTTTTCCACGGTTCGCACCCACTGGCGCAGGCGCGCGGCGCCGTCAAATTGGTCGATCTGGCTGGGTATCCCATCGTTCAGCTGGCGCGGTCCAGCAGCGTTCGGCAGTATGTGGAGCGGGCGGTTTACCCGCACACATTGCGCACAGTGCTGGAGTTGGAGCAGTTGAGCACCGTGGCCGCCATGGTGCGCGAAGGGTTGGGCGTGTCCATTGTTCCCGCGCTCACCTTGTCCCACTTTCAAGATCCGGCCTTGCAATCGCGCCCGGTGCAAGCGAGTGGCTTGAAGCGGCAACTGTTTCTGGTGCGTCGGGCCGACCGCACGCTGTCTTCGGCAGCGCAGGCATTGCACGACTTGATGCTGGCGCAACGGCCGACCGGTCATTGATAGACCGGGCAGATCAGCCGATCAATGACCCGCGAATGCCTTCGGCTTCATGCAGCATGGCGCTGACAAGTGCCATGGTGCTGGCCTTGTTGAGTTGTGACGACAATCCCGCTGCCACCAACGTGTGCGTCATGGTTCCGTTGGCCGACAAAATGGGCACAGCGACCACGGTGATGCCTCGCATGAAGTTGTCGTGGTCGACTGCCCAGCCCTGTAACTGCGCCAATTCCACCTCTTTTTTCCATTGCTCGAAGGTGGGCGGGTTGTCCCAGACTATGGCTTGAAACTTGGATTTCAGGGCTTTGACGCTTTCACCACTGTGAGCGGCGATCAGGCGTCCCGTGGCGCTGACCAGGGTCGAAAACTGGCTTCCGACGTCGGTGTGTACCCGAAATGGCTGTTCCGATCGGGAAATGGACAAAACCACCACCGTTTGCTTGGGCGTGATCTCCACTCCCATGGCCGTGACGCCGTACGTGGAGGCCAAACGGTCCAGCGCAGGTTGGGATACGTGCGCAAAACCACCACCTGAAAGCACGCTGCGTGCCAGTTGGATCATGCCGCTGCCCAGCATGTAGCGTTTGGTCCCCGGTTCCAGCTTCACCAAGTCTTCTGCCACCAGCACCCGAAGAATGTGCAGGCAGGTGCTGGGCACCAATTCGAGCGCATCTGCGATCGCTTTGACGCCGAGAGGGTGCTCGGCTTGTCCTAGCAACCGCAGGATCGCGACGGCCCGACTGACGGCAGGAACCTCTCGCACGCGTGGTTCCCGTTTGGGTCTGATGTCTGTGCTGGCTTTGGCTGGGGTAGATGGCGTCGGCATTGTTAGGGGCGCAGGAAAAACCCGGTCCATGACCGATGGTGGAAAAACCATCCAGTTCATTTTGTACCTATACAAAGTTTATGCCAAAAGGCGCTGTCAGTCCCGACGGACGATTTTGAGCAGGGCCTGCGCCTTGAAAATCACCTTGTTCTCAACGCTCAGCGCTACTTCCATGAAGATCAGGCTGCGTGATGAGCGCACCACCTGAGCGGTGGCCGTGAGCCAGTCGCCGCTGCGTGCCGAACTCAGGAATTGAGCGCTCATGTCGAGGGTGAGGCAGGGTTGGCGCTCACACACTTCCCAGGCGACCGCGCTCATCACGTGGTCGGCCAGTGTGAGCAGTGCTCCGCCGTGCACCACACCCGCCGGGTTGAGGTGCTTGGTGGCTGTGTGTAGTCCGTATTGCCAACCTTCCTCGGTGCGACGTGTCCACAAAGGACCTGTCAATCCCATGAAGCCTGGCAGCTCTCGCGGTTTCCACTCGTCAGATGGTGGGCAAGCCATCGATGCGCTGTCCACTGGCTTCACGGCGACCCCCGGTTCAGTCAAGCTTGATGCCGGCATCACGAATGATGGGCTCCCACTTGCGCCGTTCGGCCTCAGTGAAATCCTTCAAGTCGGTGGGCGTGCCGCCTGCGGGGTCAAAACCCAGTTCCAAAAGCCGTTGGCGGGTTTCGGGCCGCTGGAGGACTTTGTTGAATGCTGAGTTCAGGCTTTGGATGATTTGGGGTGAGGTGCCCTTGGGCGCGAACAAGCCGTTCCAGGCGATCACTTCAAACCCGGGAACCCCTTGCTCTGCCACCGGTGGGACGCCCGGCACCAGACCGCTGGGCTTGGCAGATGTAACCCCAATTGCGCGCACCCGCCCTGAAGCCAGGTGGGCGCGCATCGCCGTTGGTGTGTCAACCAGGATGGGCAGTTGCCCGCCGAGCAGGTCGGTGATGGCGTTGCCCGAACCCTTGTAGGGAACGCCAAACAGCGGCACTTTCGTTTGCTCTTTGAGCAACTCCACCACAAGCCGTGCGGTCGTGCTGGGCATGGCAATGTCGGCCGACCTCGCGTTGGCTTTGGCGGCCTGCAGCAGGTCGCCGGCCGACTTGATGGGGGAGTCCGCGCGAACGCCCACCACCATGGGGAAAATACCGATCAGCGCGATCGGCTCGAAATCTTTTACCGCATCAAACCCGGTGCTGGCGTACAGGTAGGCATTCAGCACGTGGGTCGCGTTGGTGCCCATGGTCAGGGTGTAGCCATCGTTCGGAGATTGAGCGGTGACCGCCGTTCCGATGTTTCCACCCGCTCCAGCGCGGTTGTCAATCACAATGGGTTGCCCCAATTCTTTGGAGACCTGTTCTGACAGATAGCGTGTTGCAATGTCGGTGCCTTGCCCGGCTGGGTAGGCCACGATGATCTTGATGGGTTTGGTCGGGTAAGTGCCCTGCGCCCATGTGGGTGTTGTGGCGACGGCAAGTGCCATAGCCAAGGTCGAAAGCAGTTTCATCGTTGTCTCCTGTTTGTGTTTACTTCAAGCTGCGTTAGGGTCGGGGCGCAGCGCCCGATTCGTGCAAGCGCACGATGTCTGGTGTGTCGTAGCCCAGTTCGCGCAAGACGTCGCTTGTGTCTTGGGCAAACGCTGGGGGCGGGCGGCCCGGCGGTGGCACTGTGTCGTTCAGCCGCATGGGTGAGCGCAGGCCCACGTAATCGCCGTTGCGCACGATGGACGCCCGGTGTTGCGTGTGGGGATGACTCAAGGCGCAGGGCACCGAGTTGACGCTCCCCGCTGGGACGCCCGTGCGCATCAGCGCTTCGCACAGCTCACCGCAATCCAACGCCGCGATCGCCTGTTCAATCAAGGCCTTCAATGCCTGCCTGTTCTCCACCCGTTGCGAATTGCTCGCAAACCGCGGGTCTTCCGGCAACTCGTGCAACCCCACTTGGCTGCAAAACCGGCGGAACTGCCCATCGTTGACAATGCCAATGAACACATCGCCATTGCGTGCTTTGAACTTATCGTAGGGCGCAATGTTGGGGTGGGCGCTGCCCAGCAGTTCGGGCACCTTTTGCGAAGCAAACCAGTTCGAGGCGTGCGGCAGCAGCAGGCTCAGGGCGGTGTCAAACAACGTGGCTTCAACCCGTTGACCCTCCCCTGTGGTGGCACGTGCGTGCAACGCCATGAGGATGCCGCTGAGTGCGACATACCCCGTCAGGTGATCCACGATCGGCATGCCCACCTTGACGGTGCCGACCGACTCCTCACCGTTGATGCTCATCAGGCCGCACAGGGCTTGCAACACCGCGTCGTATCCAGGCAGACCGCCAAGTGGCCCATCTTTGCCGAAGCCGCTGATGCTGCAGTACACCAGGCGCGGGTATTGCGGGCGAAGTACGTCGTCGTAACCCAGCCCCCACCGCTCCATGGTGCCCGGCAAAAAGTTCTCAATCAGCACGTCGGCGGTCGAGAGCAATTTGTGCAGAACCTGCTGGGCCTCTGGTTTGGACAGGTCCAGACTGATGGCCCGTTTGCCGCGGTTCAGGGCCGAGAAGTAGGCGGCATGTCCCTGCTTGTCGTACGGGGGGCCGAGTTTTCGGGTTTCATCTCCGGTTGGTGGCTCCACCTTGATCACATCGGCGCCCTGATCCGCCAGCATCTGGGTGCACAGCGGACCCGCCAGTACCCTGGTCAGGTCCACCACCCGAAGCCCGGCGAGCGCGCCCTGCATGCGGGTGTTCATGTTGGCTCAGCGCTTGTTGGGCAGGATGACGAGGCCGGTGCCAATGGCTGAGACTTCGCCATCCTGGTTGCGCGCTTCCTGCGCAATTTCCACCATGTGCTTGCCGTTTTCTACAAACTTGCGCTTCACCTTGCCGTGGATGAACAGCATGTCGCCTTCGGGGTTGTGGCGGCGAACTTGGCAATGGGTTTTGTGCAGGAACCCGGTATCGCCCATCCAGTTGGTCAGTTGATGCGTCATCCAAGAGGTCCGCTCTGGGCCGTAGTCGTAGGCACCCGGGGCGCCTACTTCCAGCGCGAAGTCTTCCTCCCAGTGCACGCGCTCGGGCACATCCGGAATGCCGAACCGGTTCTTGATGCCCACGCCTGGGTGCGCGTCGATCAGCTTCCAGGCCAGCTTGTTGGCGCGGATGTACAGGCCACCCCAACCCTGTGCATAGGCGATGAAGCCGGTCACGGTCATCGGACCCTTGAACATCACCGGCAGTTCGTCGCCTTCGTTGACGTCTTCCCAGTAGCGTGGCACGGCACCGCGGATTTCCTCGTTGCGGTACAACTTGTAGGCTTCGCCCAGTTCTTCGTCGGTGTAGCGGCGCGGGCCACGGGCGCGCACTTCCTTGTACTTGGTGCCGTGTTCGCGGGCCTGATCGCGTTCGGTGCGGAAGCACCAGCTGTCAGCCTCGGCCACTTTGTCGCCTTCTTGGTTGAAGAAGTCCACGTGGTAGATCTGTTGGATGGCACGGCCGGCAAAGCGCGTCTGGTGTTCCACCAAATCCTTGAGGTAGGCCTCGGTGCGGATTTCGTCGTTGCGGCGCACCGGCTTGTGCCACGTCCAGTCGGCGCCGGACCACATGGCGTGCACGCCCGGCAGCCCACCCACATAGCCCGAAACGATGCGGCTGGTGGAAAACAAGAAGCTGGGCAGCGCCACGATGCCACCGTAGTGGGACTTGGCGGCATAGGCCGGGTCACACCACAGGGGGTTGTCGTCACCAATGCCGTGGGCGTAATGGCGGATGTTGTCGCGGGTGGCTTCGTAGCACCACGGTTCGGCGGTGTTGTCGATTTTCACGCCAATGCGCTGGCGCAAATCGTCCAGGCCACTTTCGGTGATTTTGGGAAAGCTGCGTTCGTTCTGTTGGGACATGGAAAATTTCCTCGTTGGTGGATGGATGGGAAAGGAAGGGGAAAATCAGGCGTGAGCGGCTTGCATCACGGCCTCGCGCTCGCGCAGCACCTTGCGGTGAACCTTGCCGGCCGGCGTTTTGGGCAGCTCGGCCACAAACACGACGTGGCGTGGGTATTCGTGCTGGCTGAGCTTGTGGCGAACCAGGTCTTGCAGTTCTGTCACGAAGGCCTCTGAGCCTTCGCGGCGGCTGACCACAAAGCCTTTGACGACCTGGCCGCGCAGTTCATCGGGCACGCCGATGGCGGCGGCCTCCAGGACGTCGGGGTGCATCAGCATCACGTTTTCAATCTCGACGGCGCTCATGGTCCAGCCGGCCGAGATGATCACGTCGTCTGCTCGTCCCCCATGGTAGAAATAGCCGTCTGCCTCAATGCGACCCAAGTCCTTGGTGGGCACCCATGCGTCGCGACGCCAGACCATGAGTTGGCCGGTGGTGCCCACGGGGCAGATTTCACCGTTGGCGTCGTGAACTTCCACCCGGGTGCCTGGCACCGCCTTGCCCAGCGAGCCCCGTTTCACCGGGAAGTCGGTCGCACCGGGGTAGCTCGCCAGCACCACCCCGATCTCGGTGGTGCCATACATGCTGCACACCTCCAGCTTGTAGGTCCGCTGGATGAAGTCGGCGGTGTCGTCGTCGATGGGCTCCCCGGTGAAGGACAGCTTCTCGAAGAAGCAGGGGTACCGATCGGCCTCGCCGCAGTTCTTGAGCATTCGGTAGTGCGTAGCGGCGGCTGACATGTTGGTGAAGCGGTGGGCCGACAAGGCCTGCAACAGTCGCACCGGATTGAACCGTCCGCTGTAGGCTCCCACGGTGAGCCCCAATGCCAACGGTGCCAGCGTGCCGTGCCAGAGGCCATGGCCCCAGGCTGGGGATGACGGGCAGAAGAACCGGTCACCCGGGCGCAGGCCGGTGCCATAGAGTGCCGCCACCATCAACGTGACCAGCGCCCGGTGCGTGTGTTTGACCGCTTCGGGCAACTCTCGGGTCGTGCCAGAGGTGTACTGGAAGACCGCCAAATCATTGGCTCGGGAGTTGACTTCGTAGCTGCTGGGCAGCACGGCCAGCGAATCGGCAAAGTCCTGGTCAAACACTTGGATGCGCACGTTGGGCACGCCGGCACGCACGTCGGGGGCTTTCTGCGCATTGGTCACCACCAAGGCGGGCTGGCAATCCTGAACCCGCAGGCGTATGCCGTCCGGCCCGAACAATGTGAACATCGGGACCGCGATCGCGCCGCGCTTGATGGTGCCAAACATCGCTGCGTAGAACTCGCGCGAGGGCTCCAACATGATGGCAACCCGTTCACCGCGCTCAATGCCCTGTGCTTCCAGGTAGTGGGCGAAACGGGATGATGCCGCGGCCAACTCCGCGTAGGTCACGACTTCGTCAATGCCCTCCGCACGAGCAATGATCAACGCATCCTTGCCGCTGTCGGCGTGTCGGTCTACACACTCGTGGCCGATGTTGAACGACTCGCGGTCACCGTCGAAAAGCTCCCACAGCTTGGTGGGCGAGAACTGTGCCTGAGCGTCGGCGTAGCAGGTGAAGTCGGTGAGCAGTGACATGGCGTGATGGCTTTGGTTGGGTGTGACCAAAGTATCGAGCGCCTAAAAATAATTGTCAAATAGACGATTAAATTGTCCCAGTACAAAAAAAGAGTCGACTTTTCAGGTGAGTCCGTGCTCAGAAAGAATCAATCTGTCGCTGCACCAGCGCCGCCATCGCCTGCGCCTCGCTGTCGCGCTCCTGTCGTAACCCCTCCACCGTGCCCACGCGATCCGCCATGCTTTCGTCCTGACTCACCTTCAATCGCCCTTCCAGGCGGTCGATGGTGATTTCAATGCCCACGATGGCCCGCAGTTGTTGCCGCACGTAGCTCTCCGGGGCGTCGGTCACCCGCCAGGGTGCAGGCCGAGCCGCTTCCTGGGCGTCTGTCAGTTGGTGCAGCATATTGAGCAACCAGTCGGCGCCCTCCACCGCGCGGGCGACGCCGTGGGCGTGTACCGTCACGTAGTTCCAGGTGGGCACCACCTCGCCATGCGCCTGTTTCCCGGGGTACCAACTGGGGGTGATGTAACGCTGTGGTCCCATGAACATCGCCACACAAGGCGCGCCATCCGCCAGTTGCCGCCACACGCCGTTGGCGCGCGAAACGTGGCCGATCAATCGCCCGTACGGGCCCCGGCTGCGGTCCAGCACAAACGGCACATGGTTGGCGGTCAATCCACTGTCGGCCCAACACACCCAGGCTCCCAATGGGTGCTGGGCAATGTGTTCCTGCATGGTGGGGGTGTCGGTCAGTGCGTGGTACTTGGGCTGGTACATGTCAATGTCCTCAAAATGGCGCCAGTGCATGCCGCACCAGCAACACGGCCAGCACGGCCATCGTCAGGCCGATCAGGCCGTCCAGCACCTGCCAGGCGCGCGGCCGTGCAAACAAAGGTGCCAGCCAGCGCGCCCCAAACCCCAGCGCGCTGAACCACGCCAGGCTGGCGCTGCTGGCCCCGGCCACGAACCAGCCCTGCAAGGGCGTGGGCTGCTGTGCGCCAATACTGCCCACCAGCAGCACTGTGTCTAGGTACACGTGGGGGTTCAGCAGGGTGAAGGCCGCAGCTTGGGCCATGGCGGCGCCTCGGGGCAGGCGGGTGTCGCCCGCTGCCGCCTGCAGTTGCCCGGATTGGCGCACGCGCCGCAGCGCCTGCCAGCCATACCAAGCCAGGAACGCCGCCCCAGCCAACGCCAACACGCGCGCCAGTTGTGGGCGGTCGCCCAGGGCCTGCGCCATGCCAAACACCCCGGCGGCAATCAGCAGTGCATCGGCCACGGCGCAAAACAGTACCACGCTGCCCACGTGTTCGCGCCGCAGCCCTTGTCGCAGCACGAAGGCATTCTGGGCGCCAATTGCCACGATCAGACCCAGGCTCAAGGCCAGGCCTTGCATGAATACCGGCCAAGCGGCCGAGGAGGAGGACATTGCGTTCATGCCCCATAGCTTGCCGATGCTAGCCTGAAAAG
>CAZGDZ010000003.1:0-23698 GCA_964524855.1 uncultured Macromonas sp. | reverse complement strand
GGCCCGCATGGTCGGCATTTGCGACGCGTTCGATGCCATGACCAGCCACCGCCCGTATCGCCCAGGCATGATAGAGGAGGCTGCACTGAACATCATCCAGTCAGGTCGGGGATCACAATTCGACGACCACTTGACCGAGCATTTTCTGGCGCTGGGCCGTAAAGGACGTTGGAACATGTGATCGGGCACAGCGACGATGGCATACCTTTGCAGACCTGCCCCATGTGCGGCCCCACCTTGGTGGTGCAGCGCGATCGCCAACCGGGCCAGCACATCTATTGCCGCAACTGCACTGGCGAATTCAAGTTGATGCCCACACAGAAGGGGTTGCATGCACAGCCCACCGGCGGCATGGGCCGCCCCAAGGACCTGGAACCCGAATTGGACGTGCAGCTGATCGAGCGAACCGTGGCGCAAGCGGTGGAGCACTTGTCGGCTGCCGATCTGTTGGCAACGGCGGCGCTCAGCCATGTGCCAGAAGGGCCTCGGTGATGGCGTCCTCGCATGAGGACAAGGCCCGTACAGCAACCCCGGACCCTTTGGTCTCACTGCTGTCGCACTTTGCGCTTCAAGCCGGGGTCTTCTACACCGGGAACATCTGCGGCATTCACGATTTTGACCGCGATACCCAGCGCGGGCACTTGCACCTGATACGGCGTGGCGTGGTCAGGCTCGATGGCACTGAACGTGTGGAATACGACATCACCGAGCCCACCCTGGTGTTTCTTCCTCGACCGGAGTTTCACCGCCTGATTGCCGACAACGGTGCAGGCGCAGACGTGGTGTGTGGAACCGTTCACTTTGGCGGGGGGCGAAACCCGGTCACCGATTCACTGCCCGATGTCGTGATGATTGAGTTGCACCAACTCCAAGGTGTCGAAATGATCCTGGACTTGATGTTTCAAGAAGCCTTTGCTGTCCAGCGCGGGCGGCAAGCCGTGCTGGACCGGCTGTGTGAGGTGCTGGTAGTCATGTTGCTGAGACATTGCGTAGAACACGGCGTAACCCGTGGAGGAGCGCTGGCGGGACTGGCCGATGCTCGCATAGCCCCAGCCTTGCAGGCCATGCACGACGCGCCCGCAAGCGCATGGAGCCTGGAAACTCTTGCCAAGGTGGCCCACATGTCCCGCGCCCGGTTCGCCGCGCGCTTCAAGTTGGTGACCGGAACAACGGTGGCCGAGTACCTGACATCGTGGCGACTGATGGCAGCGCAGCGACTCCTGGCCAACGGTCAGGCACCCAAGGCCGTGGCCCACGAGGTGGGGTACGCCAATGCCAGTGCACTGGCGCGCGCGTTCACTCGCAAGTTGGGGGTGGCACCTCTGGCGTGGCTGCGAGCGCAGCCGTCGTCAACCGAGAGGGAGACGATCGGTGCCTGATTTGATACGTTCAGTTCCCTTTGCAACGGGGGCTACACCTAGTATTGGAATCAGGCTTGACGCTGGCGCACCTTGACCAGCGGGCCCGAACTGGAGAACCCCAATGTCAGCACCGTACGTCCGAACGCTCAATGCCATCAACCCTGCAACCGCTCAGGGTGAACAGAAAGACATTCTCGACAAAGCCCTCAAGCAAGTCGGGTTCATCCCCAACATGTACGCCAACATGGCGAACGTCCCGGGCGTCCTGAGCACCTACCTTCATGGCTACGACTTGTTCCGTAAGCAGTCGGGTTTGCAGCCTGCGGAGCAAGAAGTGGTTTTCTTGGCCATCAGCCAGACCAATGGCTGCAAATACTGCACGGCGGCCCACAGCATGATTGCCGACAAGATGTCGGGCGTGCCGGGTGACGTGCTGCAAGCCATCCGGGCCGGTCAACCCATCCCGGATGCACGTTTGGCCGCATTGTTTGCGCTGACGCAGGATCTGGTGAAAAACTTGGGGCAACCGTCTCCGGCCAAGGTTCAGGCATTCCTGGATGCGGGCTTTGAAGAGAGCCACTTGCTTAACATCATCCTTGCCGTGTCTGTCAAGGTGCTGAGCAATTACTCGAACCACGCCTTCGGTACTGAAGTGGACGAGCGATTTTCCGCTTACAAGGTCGCTTGACGATTGAAACCATGACACCTTCCCAAGTCCCTCCTAATTTCGTTCGGCAGATGGGTTGCACCCCTGACGACTTGCTGCGGTGGCTGCCCCGGGCTCTACCTGGCGCAGACCTCACGGTACAGCCAGCGGAAAACGTCTGTCTGGCGAGGTGGGACTGGGGGACGTTGACCATGCGTTGGGCGGTCCGTCCTCCACGACAAATTGCCTTGCTGATCATCCCATCCATGGATGTGACGTTCGAGTACGCAGGGGCTTCGGACGAGCAGCGCTACCAGACCCAGCGCAGGTTTGACATGGAAACCCAACGAGGAGGTGGATGATGACCGACATTCGAGGTGTTGTCTTCGATGCCTATGGCACGCTGTTCGATGTGTACTCCATTGGGCGCAAGGCAGAGCAGCTCTTCCCTGGCATGGGTGCGGCCATCTCTACCGTCTGGCGTGACAAGCAGATCGAGTATTCACGCCTGGTGTCGCTGTCGGACCCCTCGTCAAATGGCAGCCGCCATTACCAGTCGTTCTGGACGTTGACCCGCGCTGCACTGGAGTACAGCCTGGCTCGGCTGGACTTGGCGCATGACCAAGAGCGAATCGATGGGTTGATGAGCGGTTACGCCACACTGGACGCATACCCAGAATGCAGAGATGTGCTGTGCGCAGTCAAGGGCATGGGGTTGCCGACGGCGATACTTTCCAATGGCTCGCCAGAGATGTTGAGTTCGGCGGCGGAAAGCTCTGGCTTGAGACACCATCTGGACCACTTGATCTCTGTGGACGGCGTCAGACAGTTCAAGACCAGCCCGGTCTGCTACGAACTGGCCCCTCGGACTTTGAAAATTCCGGCCGAGTCGCTGCTGTTCGTTTCCTCCAACGCGTGGGATGTCCTGGGGGCAACGTGGTACGGATTTCAGACCTGCTGGGTGAACCGGCAAGGGTTGCCCTTCGAGAAACTGGAGCCGCCACCTCACCATGCTTGCCATGACCTCAAGGGCATTCCCGAGATCATCTTCGGTCGATGAGTACTACCGTAACACCCATGCCGACACCCGCCAGAAGAACGTTCCTTCAGACGGTGGTTGCACCAAGCATCTTGCGCAGCGCAGCCAAGGTGGCCTTTGTTGTCGGCGTCATCCTGAATGCCATCAACCAGGGGCCCGCGCTCTGGCAGGGTGCCGAGGTCTCCTGGTGGCATGTGCTGCTCAACTTCGCTGTGCCGTTTTGTGTGTCCAGTTACAGTGCGGCCAGGAACCAGATGGGGCGCGTCGAGCCCACCGATACCTGAGCCCAGATTTTGGAGACCGTGCATGAGTTATTTCGCATCTCTACCGGCTGATGCTGGCGTTCGCCACATCCTGGCGCTCAATCCTGCGGCGGGGCAGGCCCTCGTCATGTTCCACAGCGCCGCTCTTCGTAACGATGGACCGTTGACGCCGAAAGACAAGGAGCTGATCGCGGCCTATGTCTCAGGGTTGAACGCCTGTCAGTATTGCTACGGAGTGCATTCCCAGACCGCGCAGGCGTTCGGCGTGCAGGAAGAGGTGTTGACCCGGTTGTTGGCCGACTTGGACACAGCCCCCGTTGACGAAAATCTCAAGCCATTGCTGCGTTACGCGCGCAAGCTGACGCAAGAGCCTTCACGCATGACGATGGCAGATGCGCAGGCGGTTTTTGATGCTGGTTGGAATGAGGCGGCCTTGCACGATGCTGTTCTGACCATCTGCCTGTTCAACTTCATGAACCGTTTGTTGGAAGGGCATGGGGTCAAGGGTGATGCAGCACTTTACGAGACGCGGGGCAAGGCTTTGCAAGAACAGGGGTATGACCCGTTGCTGGACTTGCTCAAGAACGCGCCCATCACGCCATCGCGCTGATCCGTTCAATGGCGTTGGTGCTTCATGCGTCAACGTTTCGTTCGGTTGGTCGCGTGTATTTTTGCCATAACCAGACCAAAGCGATGGTTGAGTAATTCAGCCAAAGAAACCATGGCGTGTTCCAGGCCAGCCCATCAAAGCCCGCCTGTGTGAACGGGTACAAAACAGGTGAGGGGTAAAAGTCGGCAGAGTGGGTAAAGACATCGATACCGATGTGAAGCCACCAGCCGGCCAGCGGCCACCAGAAATAGCCTTTCCACTTGAAGATGATGAACGTCACAACGCCGGCGACGACGGCACTGTGCATGGTGCAGTGCAGATGGTGCATCAGCGCCTCGACCAATGGCGGCAGTACCGGCAGGTAGTGTGGCAGCGCATGGAAATACGCCTGCAACGCTGTCCAGCCCTCGGGCAGCACCAATGCGCCAATGACGATGGGTGTGAGTTGCACCAGATCTGGCGCCATGGCAAGGCCTACTGTCAAAGCCGTGGTGGTGCGTCGCATCGGGCGTTCACGACCCTGCCAACGACACAACAGCGCCGCCCAAAGACCATGTGCAACGATGTCCATGGCTACCTCATTGGCGCAACACGTCCAGCCAATGTCGCTGGTCGGCAGTCAGTGCCGAGTCGGGCGTGAGCATGGCCGTTGCCAGCGCGGTACGTATTTCGGCTTCTGGCTCAGGCAACGGTTGGCTCAGCAGGGTATCCAGCAGTTGGGCCGCTTTGCCCAGCGTCTTGCCATACAGCTCGAAAATCCCCGACACGCTGACGTGTTGCGCCGGATCGTCCAGCCAGCAGTCGTAGTCGGTAACCAGTCCCACGGTGGCATAGGCCATCTGCGCCTCGCGCGCCAGGAACACCTCGGGCACGTTGGTCATGCCGACCAGATGGCAGCCAGCCTGGCGCAGAAAGTGGCTCTCGGCCTGGGTGCCCAGGCGCGGACCTTCCACGCAGGCGTAGGTCAGGCCTCGGTGAACTCGTTGCCCAATGCGCTGAGCCGCTGACTGCACAGCGTTGACGAGCGAGCCGCTTACCGGCTGGGCGGTGGAGACGTGCGCTGCCACGCCACCGCCGAAGAAGGTGCGCTGCCGGTTGCCTCGGGTCCAGTCGAAGTATTGCTCTGGCATGGCCAGGTCGCCGGGTTTGACTTCCATGGCCAGGCTGCCCACGGCAGAGAAACCCAGCAACATGGTGGCACCGGCTTGCTTGAGCGCGAAGACGTTGGCGCGGTAGTTCACCTCGTGCGGCAGCAGGCGGTGTCCGGAGCCGTGGCGAGCAAGGAACAGCACTTCGTTTTGCCCAAACTTTCCTTTGAGGATCTCTCCAGAGGGTTCGCCAAAAGGCGTCGCCCTATGGATGCGCTGTTGAATGTCGAGTCCTGGCAGTTCATAGAGGCCGGTGCCTCCCACGATGGCGAGCATGTTCAATCATCCTGTCGAATGACTTGTTGCGGGTGGTAGTTGGGGCCCGCGGCGATACGGGAAAAGTAAGACGCATGGGCATCACTGCCCGGCGGCCACTGCGCCAGGAAGCGTTGTTGCACTTCTGACGCGGGAGGCGTGATGGCCAAGGCATCGATGTGAATCTGTCCGTGCACTACGCCCACTCGGCTGTTCTCACCTGGGTAAGGCGTGAGGGCAATGCGGGTGAGCAGCCCCGCCGTGTCACCGTGAAAGTTGGGCATGCCCGCCGCGCCGTTGTTGAACACCCAGCCAGGCTGTTGCCTTCCATGGCGTTTGAGGCTTTGGTAAACAGGCAAGCAGGTGTGGCTGCAGGCAAAGGCATCCATGCCCGACTGTTCGAACCACTCGCGCACCTGATCGCGGTGAGCCGCGTCGGCCAAGTGCTCCTGCGCGAAGCCCCAACCCGCCAGCGATTGCGCATCCCCATGCACGATGCCAACATGCATGTCGCCGACCGACGCCGTCTGCCACATGGGCAAGGCGGCCAGTTCGGCGCGGTGCGTGGGGGTGGCTGCCGTCCACAGGCGCTGCAGGATGCGGTTGGAGCGGTCCACCACACCGTCGTCCACCCAGTCGGGGTAGGCGCAACCGCAGCCCGCATCCGAGATCGGCGTGTCCTGCGCCAGTTCGGTTTCCACGTTACCGCGCAATGCCACATGGCGCAGCACCTCGCGCTGGATGCGGTCGAAGGTGGCGGGGTCGGCGTCGAACCAGTGGAAGTCGCCGTTGAACACCAGTTGCTTATGGCCACTTTCCCTATCGAACATGCGCAACACTTCGTACAAGGCAAGTTCATTGCCGTAGAGACCGCCCACCACATAGAGCACGTCCAGCCCAGCCAGGTGGGCGGGCACGGGTTGACGGAACACGGCTGGCCCGTAGTGGTATGCGATCGGACAGGTGCGCCCTGGTGTCATGGATGAACTCATGCGAGGAGGGGCCTTTCTTGGGGCGTTGGCATCAACGACGTGGTTTGACTTTCACGCACCGTTGCAGAGGGGGGACGTAGCGCCATGGTGCTGTACTGGGACGAGCCGTCTTGCCTGCCGTCGTAAAGGTCCTGGAGGCGGGTCGTGTCCAGCTCGCCTATGGCAACATCAAACACCACTTGCCCGTCTTTGAGGCCTATCACACGGTCGGCCAGCAGGGGCAGCAGGGCGGGGTCGTGCACCACAGTGACCAGGGTGGCCCGGCGTGCCACGGCCAACAGGGCCTGGCAGGCCTGCTGTGTGGCGGCAGGGTCCAGGGCTGAGGTGGGTTCGTCGGCCAGTATCAATTTGGGTTGTTGAAGGCGTAGGCGGGCCAGGCTGACTTTTTGTCGTTCACCGCCGGAGAGCTGGTCGGCTCGTGCGTGCAGCCGGTGCGCCAGGCCCAGTTCGCCCAGCGCTGAGCTGGCTTCCTGGCACAAGGCGGGCGGATACCAGCGCAACCAAGACCGCCATGCGGGCATGGAACCTGGGCGGGCCAGTGCGCCGAGCACCACGTTTTCCAGAGCGGTGAGCCGCGGTACAAGGTGCAAGCCTTGCATCACTTGACCGACCTCGGCTCGCAGCGCGCGCCACTGGTGGGGGGTGAGAGTGGGCGCCTCGGCACCGCCAAAAGTTCGGCCCAGCATGGTGAGGCAACCTTGGGTGGCCGGCAGGAACCCGCCGATCACCTTCAGCAACGAGCTTTTACCGGCCCCGTTTGGGCCCACCAGTGCCACGCGCTCGCCGGCCCTGATGGCGAGCGTGGGAACATCAAGCAGCATGTGCCCGCCGACCTCCACTCGGAGGTTTCGGATCTGGATGATGGCGTCTTCCATGGCGGCGCTCACAACAAGGCTTGCCGAATACGGCGGGATAGCGTATCGAACACCGTGACCAGCACCACCACAACCAGCAGGATGGTGGCCAGACGGCTCCACTGGAACAGGCTGACCGCCTCCGAAATCAACAGGCCCAATCCACCTGCGCCGATCAGGCCCAGGATGGTGGAGTCACGAATGTTGAACTCCCAAATGTAGAGGTGGTTGCTGACGAACTGCGGCAGCACCGACGGCCAGACCGCACTGAAGAACACCTGCGAGGGCGACGCTCCCGTGGCACGTACCGCGTCCACCGCGCCCATGTCGAGTGTCTCGATACTTTCGGCGTACAGCTTACCGTAGGTGCCCATGGAGTGAAGTGCGATGGCCAGGATGCCAGCGGTGGGCCCCAGCCCGACGATGCCGACCAGCACCAGGCCGAACACCAGGGTGTGAATGGCGCGCGATACATCGAGCACACCGGACGCCGCCCAGGCCAGCGCCCGGGGCGCGTGCAGATTGCGCGCCGCAAGCAGGCCCAGGGGGAGCGCCAGCACCGCCGCCAGCAAGGAGCCGAGCGTGGCGATCTGGAAGGTGGTCCAGGTGGCACGAGCCAGCCCTGCCAGAAATTCGGCCTCCACCAGCTGGCGGTTTTCCACGCGCAGGAGCGTTCCATCGTCGCTGCGGAATTCCAGCCGCTCAGGGCCGAACCACAGGTCCAGGAAACTCGGATGGGCAAACTCAGACACCGTTTTGAGCAGGTTCTGCCACGGCGCACGGCCCCAGGACAGATCGCCTGCGGCCAGCAGCGTCAGCAGGCAGGCCAGCACCAGGACTCCATACGCCAGCACGAGGGCGAAGAAGCCCAGCCGACCACGGGGCAGCCAGGCACGGGGTGAGGAGGAGGCCAACGCGTGCATGGTGGTTTATTGCTTCGGGGTCAGCTTGCCGGTGGCCAGGCCCGCATCCCGAATGGGTTTGTAAAAGGCGTTGTCGGTGCTGACGAAGCCGGTGTAGTTGGCGGGCAACAGTTGCGGCTGGCTCTTGAGCAGCGGGCCGACTTCCAGCAAAGCGTCCTGCACGCGCTTGACGAAGGCCTTGTCCTTGAACAAGGTGGCGCTGACGGCTACCGCGTCGTTGGGCAGTGGAGCCGATTGCCAGATGATCTTGCTGCGCTCGGCCTGGATCAGACCTTGGTCAATCATGGCGGTGCGGTTGCGGTTGTAGTCGGCACCGGCATCGAGTTGGCCGGCGGTGACCTGGGTCTGGATCGCCTGGTGCTTGGTGTACAGCACGCGAGCAAAGTGCTTTTCGGGGTCAATACCCTGTTGCATGAAAAAGTGCAACGGGATCAGGTAACCCGAGGTGGAGCCCTTGTCACCAAACGCGAAGCTGCGGCCCTTGCCTTTGGGGCCGATCAGGTCCTGCGCGCTGTTCAGGCCGGACTCAGGGTTGGTCACGATCATGGCAAAGTATTCGGGCTTGCCTTGGTAGAGGATGGTGGAGACCACCTGCGCATCGGCGAAGTGGTTGGCCAACACGTAACCCCAGGGGCCCATCAGGGCGATGTCGGTTTCGCCGTTGGCCAGGCTCTTGGCCAGGCCTTCCCAGCTGTCTACCGTGCGCAGCTCCACAGGGCGGCCCAGGCGCGATGAGAGGTGCTGAGCCAGGGGGCGGTAGGTGGCGTCGTTTTTCTCTCGGTCAGGCTGGAACATGCCCACGCCAAACTTCAGCGGGGCGCCTTGCGCCCAAGCGTTGCCTGACCACAACGGTGCGGCCATCAGGGTTGCGGCAGCCAGGGTCATCAAGCGGCGGGTGGTGTTCATGGGTTTTCTCCTTGGATGTGGACGGGTTGTGTGAATGGTGTTGCGAAGCGTTGAATGAAGCGCCGGTCGATGTGGTCCTTCCAGTGCCAGGCCCATCGGCCCGACAGGCTCCAGCGCCCGCGCGAGGCGATGGCGCTGCCGTCGGCGGTGGCCAGCAGGGACAAGAAGGTGGTTTGCGGTGAATAGGTCTGCAAGGGCTGTGCGGTGAGTGCTGCGTGCAGGTTGTGGGCCAGTACCGGCCCCATGCGCACGGCGTACACGCCTGCCTTGGGCAGTGGGGCCTGCCACTGTGCGCAGTCCCCGGCCGCAAAAATGTGGGGGTGAGACACCGACCGCAGACAGTCGTCGATCAGTACAAAGCCTTCGGCGCTCACGGCCAACGAGCCACGGCCCACCACGGAACGCTGCCACGGGTGGGCCTGAGCGCCCGTGGCCCAGAGCACCAGGTCACTGCTTTGGCCAACCGCATCGCACCACGCGGCGCCCAGTTGTACCGTAACGTCAGCGTCCTTCAGGGTATGCAAAGCTGTGCTTCGTGCAGCGGCTGGGTAGCCGGGCAACAACTCCACGCCGCGTGTCAACAGCGCGCCTTGCACCTTTCGATCTGGCCGCAGCGTTCGCAGGCGCCGCAGCACCGCCAGCAGGGACTCAAACCCGGCGGCACCGCCACCCACGGCAGTCACTTGAAACGGGTGGGTGCTGGCACTCCGGTGCCAGCGTTCCAGCAACTGGTCATAGTCAGTCCGCAACTGCGACAAGGGCCGCATTGAGAGCACGCGCGCCGAAAAATCGCCCTGCGGTGGTGTCAACGTGGAGCCCGTGTTGAGCGACAGCCAGTCGTAACGCAGCGACTCACCATTGTCGAGGTGCACACACTGGCGGTCCGCATCCAGCCGGTCGATGGATGCGGCCACCCAACGGGCACCGGCCTGCCGACACAAGGCCGGGAAGTCGATGACGATGTCCTCATACGCGTAGGTGCCCGCCAACCATCCCGGAACCATGCCCGAATAGGGCGCCAGCGCATGGGGCGACACGACCACCACCTCAACTCCAGGCAGCGGTGCGTCGGCCCAGTCCTGCAGCACCTGCGCATGCGCATGGCCGGCGCCGGCCAGAATGAGGCGCTGCATCACCGCCAGCCCTCCGGCAGGTGGACCAGGTCGGCAGGTTCGTCGATGTCGGCCACCGGCGGCAATTCGACCCAGGGCATGCCTATGCGCTGAGCACGGGTCCGGGTGTCATCCATCACTTGAGGCGTGCTCCACGTCATGGCTTGGAACAGTTCTGGGGCTGCTCGGGTCAGGCCAACCAGTGCATAGCCGCCATCCAGCGCTGGCACGAACACCGCAGGGTGGGAGTCCAGGGCCTGCATGGCCTGGCCCAGGAGGGTCGCGTTCAGCGATGGCGCATCGGTGCCGATCAGCAAGACACGGGCGTGCGAACACAACACCCGGCTGAACGCCCGGTGCATCCGTTCACCCAGGTCGCCGTCACCCTGCTCCGTGATCTGCAGTCGCCCGGGGGCAGCGTTGCGTGCGCGCTCAAAGGCCGGGTGTTGTTCGGTGGGTGACACGCACAACTCCAGGTGATCCACCGACAAGGCCAACGCCTCTTGCAAGGTGTGGGCCAGAAGGCGCTCCGCGAGGCGGGCAGCGCCGTCGGGCCCCAAGGCAGGGATCAAGCGGGTTTTGGCCGAGCCGGCCACCGGGGCCTTGGCGAAGACGATCAAGGCCGTGCTCATCGGTACGCCTCCGCGAGCCGCTCTGGGGTTTCGCCGCGCCAGTAACGCCAGCGCAAGCGCCACATCAAAAAAATGGTTCGCCACACGCCTCGGCTTTCCCATCGACGGCCGGAGGTAGTGACTTTGCTGCGCAGGCAGGCGGGTGGTGCAACGCTACGCAGGCGCTTGGAGAGCTCTATGTCCTCCATCAGCGGCTGCTCCGGAAGGCCGCCCATGCGGTCGAATGCCTTGCGGTCAACGAATATGGCCTGGTCTCCGGTGGCAATGCCGCTCCAGCGCGAGCGGGCATTCATGAGCACCGCGATGACCCGCAGCATCCAGAATCGGCCACTGATGCGGACGTCAAAACGCCCCCATAGGGAGCCCGAACCTATGGCCTCCAGGACCAACTGGTCAGCCATGGCTGGGAGCTGTGTGTCGGCGTGCAGAAACAACAACACCTCGCCTTGCGCCTGGGCGGCACCGGCATTCATCTGACTGGCCCGACCCCGCGGTGCGCTCAACACGGTATCGGCGTGAGGCTGTGCAAGCAAGACCGTCTCGTCGCGGCTGCCGCCATCCGCGACGATCACCTCGACGCCCCGCTGCCGCAACGGAGCCAGAGCCAACAACGTGGCTTCAATGCCCAGTGCCTCGTTCAGCACAGGCACGATGATCGACAAGACAGGGGGGGTCATGACGTCACCTTTGCGTCGTTGAGTCGCCAGTCGTAGTCCAGATAGGTGATCAGAACCTGCGTAGAGCGGACCCGAGCACGGTCGGCCTCCCGGTCTGCGAGGGCGTCGGCGAACCGTGCTGCCAGCCCGTGCAACGAGAAGATGCCTTCATGGCCAAGCCGGAAATCTTCGGCATACCAGTCGAAGATCCGCGAGAGTTCCAGCCGCTCGGCCTTCTGGTTCCACCGGTTGCGTTCGCGGTCGGCCATGAACCGGCGCATTTGCGATTCCAGTTGCTGTTCCAGCCGTTCGGGGATGTATGCCTCCTCCCGCAACATGGGACAACCAATGGAGGCGCAGTTCACCGCGAAGTGGATGCGGGGATCGTCGTACACGCCACGCTTGCGCAACATGCCGTGCTCGATGTCGTCGAGCGAAACGGTATCGCCCAACAGTGAAATCCAACGCTGCTTCCAGGGACTGGAGAGGAAGTTGCCCAGGTCTTTGATGGACTCCAGGCGGGGATAACGGGTAAGGATCAGCTCGATGGTGAACGCGTTGTAGGCGTTGATCAGGAACGCCATTTGCTGCGCCCGGGAAAAGCCATCGAACTGCACCTGCGACACCGAGGAGACTTGGCGCAAGTAGCTCTGCAGCTCGCTGCGCTGCGTCGCCAACCCGGCGTAATGCACCTGAGATGCCTGCCCCCCGCGTTGCAACACCACCTGTTGCTTTAGCAGACGGCTCCACGCGGCGTGACTGTGATCGAACGCCGCCGCGAAGACAGGGCGCGTCAAGGCCGTTGCGCTGCACAACACCATCCATTGGCGTCGGTCGAGTCTCATGCGCGCTCCCAGGCGTGAAAGCGTTCCAGCCAGGCCAACACCCTATGTGGCGCGTGGGCGCGTTTCCATTCGCCTGCCGCATATTTGTTGGCTTCGGACAGCGTCGGGTAGGTGTGGATGGTGCCCAGAATCTTGTTCAGGCCCAGTCCGTGCTTCATGGCCAGCACATACTCAGCCAGCAAGTCACCCGCGTGCTCGCCCACAATGGTCACACCCAGGATCTTGTCCTTGCCGGGCACAGTCAGCACCTTGACGAAGCCGTGTGCAGTGCCGTCGGCAATGGCCCTGTCCAGATCATCGATGCCGTACTTGGTGACCTCGAACGGGATGCCTTTTTCACGCGCTTCTGTTTCTGACAGGCCCACGCGCGCCACTTCCGGGTCGGTGAAGGTGGCCCAGGGGATGACGGAGTAATCGGCTTTGAACCGTTTGAAGCGCCCGAACAGCGCATTGACGGCTGCATACCAGGCCTGGTGAGAGGCAGTGTGGGTGAACTGGAAGGGCCCTGCCACATCGCCCACGGCATAGATGTTGGGGTACAGCGTCTGCAGATAGTCGTTGGTCTCGATGGTCTTGCGCGGCGTCAGCGCAATGCCCAATTCCTCCAGCCCATAGCCGGTCACGCGCGGGCTTCGTCCCACGGCGCACAGCAGTTCGTCGAAGGGCACCGCCAGCTCTGCGCCCGCGTGCTGGACGATCAGGCGCTTTTCGCCGTCTGCCACCTCTACCCGCACGGCCTGGTGGCCGGTCAGGATGCGCACGCCATCGGCGCGCAGCGACTCTGTCACCAGTTCGCTGACCTCGGGGTCTTCACGGACCATGATGCGAGGGGCCATTTCCACCTGCGTCACCTCGCTGCCCAGGCGGGCAAAGCTCTGGGCCAATTCGCTGCCGATGGGGCCGCCGCCCAACACCACCAGGCGCTTAGGCAATGCGGTCAGGTTCCAGACGGTATCGCTGGTCAGAAAGCAGGCCTCTTTCATCCCGGGAATGGGTGGCACGAACGGACTGGCTCCGGCGGCAATCACGATGTTGCGCGTGGTCAGCGTTTGTGTGCGTCCATCGGACAGTGCCACCTCCACCGTCCAGGGCGACGTGATGCGAGCGTGGCCCCGCAGCACTTCCACCCCCAGCTCAGTGTAGCGCTCAATGGAGTCGTGCGGTTCAATGTCGCGGATCACATCGTGCACCCGCTGCATGACCGCTGCGAAGTCCACCGTCCCCTGGGCACCTCGCAGTCCGAAGGCATCTGCCTTGCGCAATTGCTTCACTGCCTTGGCCGAACGGATCAGCGCCTTGCTCGGGACGCAACCGTAGTTCAGGCAGTCGCCGCCCATCTTGTGGCCTTCCACCAAGGTCACCTTGGCCTTGACGGCGGCGCCAATGTATGCCGACACCAGGCCACCCGCACCCGCGCCGATCACCACCAGATTGCGGTCAAAACGGGCTGGCTTTGTCCATCGGGCGTAAACCTTGCGCCGTTGCATGGCGTTGACGATGAATTTCGCGATCATGGGAAACACCCCCAGCAAAAAAAAGCTGCCCAGCAGTCCCGGCGAAAGGATGTCTGCGGTCGATTCAATGGCGGCCAACTGTGTGCCCGCGTTCACGTACACCACTGTTCCGGCCAGCATGCCGATCTGGCTGACGATGTAGAAGCGGCGAGCCTCGATCTGAGTCAGCCCCAACAGCAGGTTGACGAGCCAGAATGGAAACACCGGCACCAGGCGCAGCGTGAGCAGGTAGAACACCCCATCCTTGGCCAGCCCTGCGTTGATAGTCGTAAGCAGCTTGCCGAAGCGTTGCTGCACCACGTCCCGCAATAGCGTGCGCGACACCCAAAAGGCCGCCAGCGCGCCCACACTGGAGGCAAATGACACCAGCAACAATCCCACGCCCAGGCCAAACATGGCCCCTCCCGCCAGGGTGAGGATGGAAGCCCCCGGCAGCGACAATGCCGATGCCAGCACATACACGCAAAAAAATAGGGTGACGGTCAACCAGGGGTCGGACTGGTAATGGCCCACCAGTGCGTCACGGCTGGCTTTGAGTTGGTCCAACGTGAGCCACTGCCCCAGACCCAGTTGCTGGTAAGCCAGTGCCAGGATCAGCAGCACGAAGGCCGCGATACCCCAACGGCGGGTGCGTGGTGACAACGACATCAAGCAACCCCGACGGATGTACTGGTGGTCGTGGACTCCGTGGTGTCCTTGGCTTCTTCCAACGCACCGCCGCAGCTGCTGCCTTGCCCGGCGGTACAGCCATAGCAGTGGTCAGCCACGCGGATCGGTTGGCCTTCAACATCATGCGCCAACAGGTCCCGCAGGTGCGGGCGGGTCTTGCCCGGCAGAGAAGCAGGTAACCCCAGCATCTGGTTGAAGTCGCAGTCGTACAAGTACCCTTGCCAGTCCACGCTGACCAGTGTGCGGCACATCACCGTTTCCAGGTTGTCGGTGCGGTAGGCGCCTTTGAGCAGGTGGAGATAGCTTTCAAACGTGCCCTTGCTCAACAGCGTGCTGCCAAAGCGTTGCACCGGCATGTTGGTCAGGGCAAACAGGTGGTTGAAGCGAATGCCGAAGTGGGCGAACAACTCGCGTTTGTAGTCGGCCTCCAGCGGTCCCTGCGGGGGTGGCAGGACCGGTCCCTGGGGGTTGTAAACCAGGTTGAGCACCAGGCCCGAATCGTCCAGGCCGTAGCCCAGGGCATTGAGGGCCTGCAATCCGGCGATGCTGCGGTCAAACACGCCATCGCCCCGCTGGCGGTCCACATTGGCCGGTGAATAGCAGGGCAGCGACGCGGTCACTTCGACACCTTGTTCGGCAAGAAACTCGGCCAGGCCTTCTTGGCCAGGTTCCGAGAGGATGGTCAGGTTGCAGCGGTCGATCACTCGCACGCCCAAAGCCCGAGCGCCTCGCACCAGGTCGCGAAAGTGTTCGTTCAACTCTGGCGCACCACCTGTCAGGTCCAAGGTCGTCAGGCGTCGCTCGCGCAACACGTCCAGCACCAGTTGCACCGTGTCGGCATCCATCATCTCGGTACGGTTGGGACCTGCGTTGACATGGCAATGCAAGCAAGTCTGGTTGCACTTGTAACCCAGGTTGACCTGCAGGGTGTCCAGCGTCCGACGACGAATGGCAGGGAAGTTCGTTTGCACGAGCAAGGGGAGGGTGGGTCTCATGGTCGAATTGGCTAGGCTGTTGTGAGTTCTGTCTAGCTATTCGGCCCACCCCGCAAAAAGGTTACATCGGGGGTGACCAATGCAGCGTGTGGTGGTCAAAGCCCTGTGCCAGCGTTGGCTTGATCACTTCAAAATAGGGTGAGACATCAAAGTTCTTGGGTACGAACAGGCTGTGGTGTCGGATGTGCAGAAGTTCTTCCATGCAACCCGGGCAGGCCGGGTTGTTGGTTGGCCTGTGCTCAACGGTCGGCAGAATGGGGTAGTGCACCGACTGGAACGCTTGAGCCACCAGGGTGGAGCAGATGGCTCTGGTGGGATCACCGCTGCCCAATTGAATCATGCGTCGCCGAAACCGCTCGGGCACCAGGGGGGTGGGCAGCAGCCAGCGCAGCAGGTCCAAGATGTTTTTCAGGTCGTATCGGTGCCCAAGCCGAGCGATGGCATAGCCCACCACAGCATTTCTCTCTTCGTCTGTAAGGCTGACGGCGCGACATACCCGAACGTGCATGCCGGCAAACTCATCAAGGCCGACAGCACGCACGCCATCGACCACGTCTGCTTCCACGACACACGGCGTGCTGTTTTCATTGGTGTCCAATGAGGCAGACATGAGCGCGTCTCCCACATACAGTGCCGCATGCGACCAGGTGGATTGGGTCAGGTACTTGATCCCCGAGGAAAACCGGCTGTGGCCTTCGACCAGAAGCACATCTGCCGGTTGCAGACATGCCCGCAAGCGAGCCAGATCCACGGGAGCGGATGCATCATGTACATGACGTGGCGCCGCCAGGAAGCGCGCCAATTTCATGCCCAATCGGTTCAGTACAAGGTTCACGGTCGTGCAGGCGGAAACTGGCACTCGGCGTCAGCGCCCACGAAGTGGAAGTCCGCAAAGCCAGCGTGTGCAGAAAGCCCAGTGTTGTCGGTGTCTGCTGTGACAGCCAGTTGCACCGGTTGTGCTTCGTGGGAGAACAAGCGGGACACGTCATCCCGAACATCGTGGCGCTCTTGGATCCAGCCCCCGGCTTGTTTGTCACCGCTGCGCAGGACGACCATGACGGCACGGTCGGTATAAACGTTGGGGCGCTCAGTGCCGATGGGATTGCGGTTGTCCCACACGTAATTGATGGCGGCGTCCGGCAGGTCCGCGCCCCAGATGGTGCGTGCCAGTGCGAGCTTCGTCCGCAAGCCCAATCCCATGCTGGCCTCGGGCAGCTTGAAGCTCACGTACACGCGAGCCGCGTAATCGTCTCCCTGGCGTTGTGTCATGTCTGCCGTGCCAACAGTGGCGTCCACTCGCCAACGCCAGCACAGCACAGGGGTGGTCTCCAGGTCAACCGATAAGGGGCGAGCCATCAGCGACATGCTCGCTTTGGAATGCACTTCCATGGCGTGCACACCGTCCCAAAGGCGGAGGCTGAATTGGTTGGGAGTGAGGTTCTTGCTTAACCTCACCTCTTGCCAAGTATGAGAGGCTGCGCCGAACTGACCCACCCACGTCGCCGGCGGTTGAGGCAGGGCGGGCTGGACGCACACCACAAGCAGGAGGCTCAGCACATGCCGACTGCGGCTGGTTACACTTTGCCCGCTGCGTGCGGTGGACCCCTGGATCGTTCTCATGACACGTATTTCGCCCTGGATGGCTGTTCGGTTACACCTTGTGGGCCGGTATCAAACAAAGTCACCCTGTTGATGTAACTTTTTCCGATGCGCCAACGAAATGAAGGGTGAAACCAGTCCATCCGACTTCGAAGCCGAGATCCTGCCACTGTGGCAGCGAGCTCAGTCTGGTGACGAGGCGGCATACAGGCGTTCTCTGGATTTGATCGCGCGCAGATTGCGCTTTTATTTCCGGCGACGCATGCCCACGTTGCAAGATGACGTCGAGGACTTGGTCCAGGAAACATTGCTGGCGGTGCACCTGCAACGAGGAACCTACGACCCGACGTTTGCGGTGAGCGCCTGGTTTACAGCGATTGCCCGGCACAAATTGGTTGATCTGTGGCGGCGTCGTGGACGGCAGGATGAATTGACCGACGAATACGAGGATGTGGATGAGTCGCAATTGGCTGCACAACCGCAGGACCACCACGCTCTGCGGGATCTGGAGCGGTTGCTGAAGGAGCTGCCTGGCCTGCAGCGACAGGCGATTGAGCTCACCAAGCTTGAAGGGCTGTCGATTGCCGAAGCGTCCACACGAACAGGTGCGTCTGAATCGGCCATCAAGGTGCAGGTCCACCGGGGATTGAAGCGACTGGCGGAGCTGGTCAAAGGGGAACGGTCATGAAAACCGATGTGTTGATTGAAATGCTTGCGCGCGGAGCGGGGCCTGCTCCGCGGGCCGCAGTGGCTCGGCGCCTGGTACCGGTGATGGTGTTGGGGTTGATGGCCAGCAGCCTGTTGGCTTTGCTGGTCATTGGTCCGCTGCCTTCGGTCATGTTCTTGACGCCAGCCCCCTGGATCAAACTGGTCTATGCCCTTCTGCTGGCGGGGGCGGCATCTGTCCTGACGGCGCGTCTGGCCCGGCCGATCGCGCGCTTGCAAGCGCCGCGTGCAGCGGTTGCCTCGGTAATTGCCGCCATGGCGATCTTAGGAGCAGTGGCGTTGGGGTTGACGCCGCAAGAAGAGCGATGGTCAGCTGTGCTGGGCCAGACATGGTTGATGTGCCCTTGGCTGTTGATGGGGTTTTCCTTGCCGTCGTTGGCGGGTATCTTGTGGGCGGTGAAGGGCCTGGCCCCCACGCAACCCAAAAGGACCGGTTTTGCCTGCGGGCTGTTGGCTGGCGCAATTGGCGCTGGCGGATACTCCCTTGCTTGCCCAGAGTCGTCAGCCACCTTCGTGGCGATCTGGTACACCTTGGGCATCGGGTTGACTGCACTGCTCGGCCGAGCGTTGGGGCCTCGATGGTTGCGGTGGTGACTGGAAGCGGATAATGGGAGCGTCAATCGCTGACTTCCACCCCGTCCCGGTCAAGCAGCGAGGCGACGCGCTTCGGTTTCCAGAACCAAACGGTCCACGCTGGAGAGGGGCAAGTTGATCAGCAATTCCAAGCGTTGGTGCAGTGCATGCATGGTCTGCTTGAAGGCATGCAAACGCTCTTCCTCATCACCTGTGACCAATGAAGGATCGGCATAACTCCAATGTGCCGTCGCGGGGTGACCAGGCCAAGCAGGGCATGGCTCACCTGCTACGGTGTCACAGACCGTGATCACCAAGTCGAGGTGCGGTGCATCCGATTGATTGAACACCTCCCAGTTCTTGCTGGCCAAACCTGCAGTAGCAATACCTGCATCTTCGAGTGCTTGGAGAGCCAGTGGATGGGGCTGATGGTCCTCGCGCGCCTGGCTGCCGGCCGAGTAGCCTTGGAATCGACCGCCGCCCAGGTGATTCAGAATGGACTCAGCCAGGATGCTGCGCGCCGAGTTGTGGGTGCACAAGAACAGAACTTTGATCGGGTGACTCATGGTGATTTTTCTAAATGAGTCGTAAGGTATTGGCATCTGGTGACATTTTCGTGTCACTGTTTGTTCTGCATGCGGCCGGCAGGGGAATCTGCGGAGCGTACGACTACCGTGTTTCATCCCCAGATCAAGTGGGCAAGGCTGTGGATAACTTCTTGAAGATCACTTCAATCCCTTGTTGTTCAAAGCCTTGGTCGCTTCCGCTTAAACCTTGAGCAGCGAACAGAGTCTGTGACAAATTTATGTCACACAAGTGGACGAAGATCGGTGGGTGAGCACCACCGAGCCCATCCCCCAATTCGATCTATCCCGTGGCGGTCAGCGAAACGTCGATTCACTCGCGTCGCTGCCCGTCATTGGCGCTGCCGCCGCCTTGTCTGTCTCTATCCCGCATGCGCTGGGCTTGGGCTTGTTGGCATTTGGTTCGTTATCGACCTTGATGTCCGCCAGCGCGTTGGCATTGTGGTCTGCCGCTGTTCCTGGCGCATTGATGACGATTCTGGCCAGAGGGCGGGGCGTGGTGTACGCACCGTCCACCGCCGTGGCGTTGCTTTTTGGCGGCATGTTGGCATTGGTGGTGCAGTCCGCAGGCGCGACCGGCATGACGGCCGCCCAGGCATTGGCCATCACCGGCTTGTTCACTGGCCTGGGGATTCTGTTCCAGTGGTTGATGGTCCGACTTGGTCTGGTGCGCCTGGCGCGTTTCATCCCGGTGTCGGTCACGCAGGGGTTTGCCGCTGGTGTCGGGTTGTCGCTGGTGCTCGGGCAGTTGCAGGGGCTCTGGGCCGTGAGTGGTGGGCGCTGGGGGCCCATGCTGGTTTGGCAGGCTGGCATCGTGATCGCAGTCATGGTTTTGAGTTGGACGCTGCAGCGGGTGTGGCCCAAGTTTCCGGCGCTGCTGGTGGCGGTGGCTTTGGTCACTGCCGGCAGTTGGTGGTGGGTGCCGCAAAGCGCCCTCACCATGGCCGCTGCATCCAGCGGCTTCATGCTCCCGGTATTTCCCGATTGGATCGATGCACCGTGGTGGTTGGTGTTGAATCAACAAGGTTTCCAGTTAGCGTCGTTGTCGTTGCTGATGTCGGTGGTCAACACGCTGGAGGTCACGGTCTTTCACCAACAACTGGAAGCTGAATTCGGTGTTCGACAGCCCTTGGAGCGCGTGCTCGGCAAAGAGGCTTTGATCGCCATGGTGTGTGCCTTGCTGGGCATGATCCCGGCGTCCAGCAGCACGTCGAGGTCGCGCACTGCGCTGGCTTACACCCGCAGCGCCACGTTGCGCCCCGGGCAATGGCATGCGCTGGGTTTGATCGCGGTCGCGGCGTCTGGTCACCTTTGGCTGAGCGAGGTGCCAATGGCGGTGCTGATCGGCGCCCTGGTGGTTGCTGGTTTGAGGATGATCCCGCACCCCATGCGGGCTTTCGGGCGCAGCCCACAACGCTGGACAGCCCGAGCCCAAAGCTGGATCGTGAGTCTTGTGTTTGTCGCTTCCAGTGGTGCCATGGCCTTGTTGGCGGGCTTGGCCGTGGCCATGGTGGAGTTGCTTCGCACTTCAGGCAGCCACGCGATCCGGCGCATGCATCTGGAAGGCAAACTGCGGTCCCGCCATGTCCGCCGTGCCCAGGTTGAGCAATGGCTGGCCCCCAGAATGCGCAGCGTGGCGGTCTTTGAACTTCAAGGCATCGTGTCGTTTGGGGTGGCTGGATTGGTGGTGGACCAAGTGCGGCAGCATCTGCAAGGGCATCGCTGCGTGATCCTGGACGCTTCCAGAGTCCCGTCTTGGGACGAAACAGGTTGTTTGCGACTGCGTGCTTTGGCCCATGAGTTGCATGAGCAAGGCATCGCGTTTGTCCTGTCGGGGGTGCGTGGTTGGGTGATCGAGTCGATGGCTGGCTTGCACATTTACGAGGACCTGGACCGGGCTCTGGAATGGGCTGAAGCGCAGATCCTCTTGAGCTGTCCGCCCGCGTTGATGGTCTCTGACCCACCGTTGTCGCTATTAGGTGATCTGGGAACGGACTTGGACGCTGAGGCGCGAGGTGCTTTGGAGCGAGTGCTCCAGCAGCAGGTCTACAGCCCGGGACAGACCATCATCCGCCAAGGCGAAGAGGACCGCTCGCTGCTGTTGGTGCAAGACGGGACCGTGACCTTGTCCACCAGCGCCACTCCGGACTCGGGACTGCGATTGTCGGTGGTGGGGGCCGGCGCGGTGTTTGGCGAGATGGCCTGTTGACGCCAACCGAATATTGACCATTTTTTGATGGGTGTGCCAACCCAAAATTGACCAGGGTGTTTCACTCTTCTGCTGAATTTTTCAGCAGGAGCATAACGAGGTGATCACCATGGACATGATAGGCAAGGTTCGGCGCATGAAGTTGCGTGACGGACTGACACACAGCGAGATAGCCCGGCGCACGGGGCTGTCCAGAAACACGGTCAAGAAGTGGCTCAAAGCGGCCAGTGACATCGAGCCCAAATACAAGCGGGCCGAGCAAGCAACGGTGCTCACGCCGTTCGTGGCGACGCTGGTGGCCGCACTCAAAGCCGATGCCCACCGCCCGCGTGAACACCGACGCAGTGCACGCGCACTGCTGGTGCAATTGCAAGCCCAAGGCTATCGGGGTGGTTACACGACACTCACCAACTTCATCCGCGATTGGCGGGCCGAGGCGGGCAAAGACGGCACACGGGCATTCGTGCCGCTGAGCTTTGAATACGGCGAAGCCTTCCAGTTCGACTGGAGCGAAGAAGGCATCGTGGTCGGCGGCGTGTACTACCAGGCGCAGGTGGCCCATTTGAAGCTGTGCGCCAGCCGAGCTTTCTGGCTGGTGGCCTACCCCAGTCAAGGACACGAAATGCTGTTAGATGCCCACACCCGCTCCTTTGCGGCACTGGGCGGCGTGGGATCTACGACAACATGAAGACGGCGGTGGACAAGGTCACCAAAGGGAAAGGCCGAATCGTCAACGCCCGCTTCATGGCCCTGTGCAGCCACTACCTGTTCGACCCCGACTTCTGCAACGTCGCCTCCGGCTGGGAGAAGGATGTGGTGGAGAAGAACGTGCAGGACAGCCGCCGGCGCATCTGGATCGAAGCGCGCGAGCGCAAGTTCGCCAGCTTCGCCGAGCTGAATGCCTGGCTGGGCGAACGCTGCAAAGCCATCTGGGCCGATACCCTGCACCCCCACCACAAACACTCCAGCATTGCCGAGGTGCTGACGCTGGAGCGTGAGCACCTCATGGGCATGCCCACGCCGTTTGATGGCTATGTGGAGCGGGCAGCCAAGGTCAGCAGCACCTGCCTGGTGACGGTGGCGCGCAACCGCTACTCCGTGCCCTGCGAATGGGCGGGCAAGGTGGTCAGCACCCGGCTGTACCCGATGCGGGTGGATGTGGTGGCCGGTGAAGCGATCGTGGCCAGCCACAGCCGGCTGTTTGACCGAGGGCACACGGCGTATGACTGGCAACACTACATCGACCTGGTGCAACGCAAGCCCGGTGCTTTGCGCAACGGCACACCGTTCATGGATCTGCCCCCGCCCTTGGCCAACCTGCGCCGAGCATTGATCCGGCGCAGCGGCGGCGACCGCCTCATGGCCGATGTGCTGGCCCTGGTGCCGGCGTCCGGCCTGGACGCGGTACTGGTGGCCGTTGAATTGGTGCTGGAACATGCCACGCCCAGTGGGCAGATCAGCGTGGAGCACATCCTCAATGTGCTGGCCCGCCTCAAAGACCCGCAACGTCCGCCACCAGTGGTCACGGCCCTCACGCTCAAGGTGGCGCCTGTGGCCGACACCACCCGTTATGACCGGCTGCGCACAGCGGCACCTGCCATCTACCTCACCAACCCCATCAACGAGGAGCGCGGCCATGCGAACTGATGTGATGACTGAACTCAAGGGCTTGCGCCTGCACGGCATGGCACAGGCATGGAGCGAACTGGAGGCCCAAGGCGATGGGGCGGGGCTGCAGGCATCACGCTGGCTGCTGGAGCACCTGCTGCGTGCCGAGCATGTGGAGCGCCACATGCGCTCGGTGGCTCACCAGATGAAGTCCGCCCGCTTCCCGCTGCATCGCGATCTGGCCGGCTTTGACTTTGAAGGCACCAGCGTGGACCAGGCGTTGATCAAGCAGCTGGCCGACCTCTCATTCACCGAGCAGGCGCACAACGCGGTCTTGATCGGCGGGCCGGGGACGGGCAAGACCCATCTGGCCATTGCACTGGGCGTGGCCGGTATCAGTCAGCATGGCCGACGGGTGCGGTTCTACTCCACGGTGGATCTGGTCAATGCGCTGGAGCAGGAGAAGGCCCAAGGCAAGGCTGGGCGCATCACGGCATCCTTGCTGAACATGGATCTCGTGATCCTGGATGAGCTGGGGTATCTGCCATTCAGTCAAGCCGGAGGGGCACTGCTGTTTCACATGCTCTCCAAGCTGTATGAGCACACCAGTGTGTTGATCACCACCAACCTGGCGTTTGCGGAATGGTCCAGCGTGTTTGGCGACGCCAAGATGACGACGGCGCTGCTGGACCGTCTGACCCACCACTGCCACATCATCGAAACGGGCAACGACTCTTACCGGTTTCGCCACAGCTCCAAGCGCACCAAGGCGCAGGGCAAGGCCAGGGAGCAAGCCAGGAAGTCGATGGTTGAAACACTGTCCGACGATCAGGTGAACGAACCGTTCTGACCAACCATCGGAGTACACGAGACCACCAAAGCACTACACTTATCCACAGCCGGGCACCACAATTCCGGCCTTCGATCCCTGGTCAAAATTCAGTTGGCACAGGTGGTCAATTTTGAATTGGCGCCAACA
>CAZGDZ010000002.1:0-29290 GCA_964524855.1 uncultured Macromonas sp. | reverse complement strand
GTGGCCGACTATGGGTTGGAGGCGGACTTGTTCGCGGCCGTGCCAGAGTTGGTCAACGCAACCTGAGCGGACGACGCCCTGAGCAGCAACGCAATCTGGCCCAGGGCAAGCAACCATAAGGCAGAGGAGTACCGCGATGATCGCATCGGACAGACAACACATTCTTGTCACTGGGGCAACCGGTGGCATCGGCCAAGGCATTTGTCATGCCCTGGCCGAACGCTCTCGCCGCGAGGGGCGTGATCTGCACCTGAGCGTGGCCAGTTCCCGGCACGGCGAGAAGCTAGAGCGGCTGGTAGAGGAACTGCGTGCCGCTGGCGTGCACGCGAACGGCGTGGCCGGTGACGTGACCGAATCCGGCCAATGCGAGGTCTTGGTGGCGCAAGCCTTGACGAACGGGGGCGACTTGTCCGCCTTGGTGTGCGTGGCTGGCGCGTCCGGCCCCGGGCGCCTGGCTGACCTGCCCGTGGCGCAGTGGGACCTCACATTCAATCTCAACACCCGCTCAGTCTGGTTGCTGGCGCGCGCAGCGCGCGAGTCGCTCATGCGCATGCGCGGCAGCATCACGGCGGTGGCCTCCATGTCGGGCTTGCACCCGCACCCCGGCTATGGCGCCTATTCGCCTGCCAAGGCCGCGCTGGTGATGCTGTGCCGCCAGCTGGCGCAGGAGTGGGGGCCGGACGGCATCCGTACCAACAGCGTGTGCCCTGGCATGATCCGCACGCCGTTGACCGAAGCGGTGTACCAGGACGAAGACACCTTGCACCGCCGCGAGGCGCTGGTGCCGCTGGGGCGGATTGGCTGCCCCGCCGACATTGGCCAGGCAGTGGCCTATCTGACCAGCGAAGCCGCGTCTTATGTGAACGGCATGAACCTGGTGGTCGATGGCGGCGTGTCTGATCACATGTTGTCGATGATCCCCGGCCGGCCTGGCAAGGCCCCGGTGGTGTCGGCTTGAATGCTGGAAGCAGGCCTTCTTCGGCGGCTTGTACACTGCGCCGATGCAAATGGACGCCTTGATTTTTGACGCCGATGGCACCCTGGTGGACAGCGAAGTGCCCGGGCTGGACGTGCTGCACCGCTTGATGGCCGACCGTGGTTTGCACATGGACCGCGAGGCGGTGCACGACCAGTTTCGGGGCGTTCGGATGGCCGAGGTGGTGAGCTGGATTGCAGAGCGCTTGAACGAACCTTCGCCCGAATTCCATGCCCGCTTCATGGCTACGACGCGGGAAGGGATGGCGCAACGCTTTCGGCAAGGCTTGGAGCCCATGCCCGGCGCCGTGGACTTGCTGGCCCGCCTAACGGTGCCCAGTTGCGTGGCCACCAACGGCCCGCGCGAGAAGGTGGAGCTAACGCTGCAGATGTGCGGCTTGCGCCCCTGGTTTGGCGAGCGGGTGTTTTCTGCTTACGAAGTGGGGGTGTTCAAGCCGGAGCCGGGTCTGTTCATCCACGCGGCGCGTGCGTTGGGGGCTGAGCCCACCCGGTGCGCAGTGGTGGAAGACAGTGCCACCGGTATTGCGGCAGGTTTGGCCGCCGGCATGAAGGTGTATGCCGTATGCCCGCCACGCTTGGTGCCAAAAGCCCATCAGCCGCAAGTAATTTTCATAGATGGGCTGGCCGATTTGCTGCACTTGCTGCCCGCGCACGCCTTGCGCTAGAGCATAGGGCGCATGCTGCGGGCGGTTTCCTGGAGCACGGGAAGCACCCGTTTCACGGCCGCTTCGCTGCTCTCGTTGTTCATGGGCATGGTGATACTGAGCGCGCCAATGAGGTGGTCGCTGTGGTTGTACAGCGGTACCGCAATGCCCCGGAAGTTCATTTCCAGTTGTTGTTCGGAAATGAACCAACCTTGCTCGCGTGCCTGCTCCAGGCAAGCCCGCAATTGGGTTTTGTCCATTACCGTGAACGAGGTGTAGGGGCGCAGCGTTTGGGTGTCCAGCCAGTCGTTCCAGTGGGCAGAGCCTTGCATCGCCCTGATGACAATACCCGCCGCCGTGACGTGCGCCTGCACCCGGGAGCCTAGCATGTAGCCGGTGTTCATGTGCCGGTGGGTGCCGCTGCGGGCGATGTAGACCACATCGTCATGGTCCAGCACCGCGAAGTAGGCGGTTTCTCCGGTGCCCGCTGTCACGCGCTGCAGGTAGGGTTGCACCGCACGCGGCAACCGGGCCGACTCCAGATAGGCCTGCCCCAGTCGCAAAATGCGCGGTGTGAGCCAGAACAGCTTGCCATCGGTGGCGACGTAGCCCAGGTGTGCCAAGGTCAGCAGGTGGCGGCGGGCGGCGGTGCGCGTCAGGCCACAGCGCTGGGCGGCCTGGCTGGCCGTCATGCGCGAGTGTTCAGCATCAAACGCCTCAATCACCGACAAGCCTTTTTCCAGGCCGGCAATCCAGTCGCGGCGTTCCAGTTCAAAGTCAGGAGTTGGGGTGGTCATGGTCGATCAGCCCTGCTTAAGTCTAACCCCCAGGCCGCCACACAGCGCAATCAGCGCGACACCCAGTACGGTCCATTGGTCTGGCGTGTGGCCGAAGGTGAGCCAGCCGGCCAGCGTGGCAAAGGCGATCTGGGCGTACATGTAAGGGGTGAGCCGCGAGGCGGGCGCGTGGTGGTAGGCCTGGATCAACAGGTAGTGCCCCAGCGAACCAAAAAAGCCCAGCAGTGCTGCCAGGCCCCACAGTGTCCAGTCGCTCATGGGTGCCCAGGCCCACGGCAACACTGCCGTGCAGCAGGCCAACCCGATCAGCCCGGTGTAGAAGTGCATGGCGCCCGGATCTTCGGTGCGCACCATGCGGCTGGTCACGATCTGGTAGACGGCGTTGATGAGCACCAGCAGCAAGGGCAACAACAGCGCGCCGTGAAAGTCGCTGCCTTTGGGGCGGATCACGATCAGCGCGCCCGCCAAGCCACCGGCGACCAGCAGCCAGGTCAGCGGGGTGACCCGCTCGCGCAGCAGCAGCGCGGCCAACAGCGTTACCACCAGCGGGATCAGCATCATGATGGCGGTGAATTCGCCCACCGGAACGTGCTGCAGCGAAATGAAGGCGACGACGCTGGAGGTGAGCAGCAGCACGCCACGGCCTAGTTGCCATGCGGGCGCTTTGACGCGAAACAGGCTGCGGCCTTGTTGCGGCCAGAGCAGGGCGGTGGTCATCACCGTCTGGGTGACGTAGCGCATCCACACCGCCATGACCACCGGCACCAGCGGGCCCACGTACTGGGAGGTGGTGTCGAGCAGGGCAAAGCACAGGGTGGCGCACACCACGAGCGCTATGCCACGAACAGGGTGCAAAGGGGCAGGGTTAGAGGGCACGTGGGTCTGAGGAGGTTGGGTGTCAGCCCTTGCCCAGGGGCGGCCGTCCGAACAGGCTGGACGAGGTGCTGATGGGCCCCAATTCTGCCGCAGCCGCGAGCAGCATGGGGGCGAGCTGGTGCATTTTTTCAGGCGTGAGCCGAAGCCGAGGTCCCGCCACGCTGAGCACGCCGATCGCCTCTTGCTTGCGCAGTACCGGCACTGCAATCGCGCTCATGCCAGGGGCAAAGACCTCGTCAATCATGGCGTAGCCACGCACCCGTGCCGCGTGCAGGTAGCCCAGCAGCGCCTTGATGGTGGTGGGCGCCTTCGGCCCATAGTCCTGCGGTTTGCCAAAACCTTGCCGGGTGACGAGTGTGAGGGCTTCTTCATCGGTCATGGTCAGCAGCCAGGCGTGGCCGGACGCGGTGCACGACAGCTTGGCGATCATGCCCATGTCCGGGTCGTATCGCAGCCCCTGGCGCATGCCTTGCGCCTTGGCCACCCAGATGAGCTGTTCTCCATCCACGATCGACAGGCGCACCAGTTCGCCCGTGTTGGTGGCGAGCCGCTCCAGCAGGGGCTCTGCAATGTCCACGATGCCCGAGCGGCTGAGGTAGGCCAGTCCCATGGAAACGATCTTGGTGCTGAGCGCGTAGTCCCCCTGCTGTCGAATCTGGCGCACATACCCCCTTTGCTGCAGATCGGCCAACAAGCGGTGGCAGGCGCTCAGTGGCATGTTCAGGTCGGCCGCCATGGTCGCCAGGGGCAAGCCGTCGGGGTGTTCGGCCAGGTATTCGATCAGTGCAAGGCCACGGTCCAAGGCGAGGTTCATTTAATTTTCCGTAATAAGAAATGTGTTTCCAGAAAAGAAATTGTTTCCTTGGTGGCTTCGACAATGGGTTTCCACAGCAAAAACGACCCAGCCGGGGGCGTGCTGATGAGAGGAGACGCCAGTATGCCGAATCATCGAGGTTTTGGATGAATCAGACTGTTTATGTACTCAATGGTCCCAACCTCAACCTGTTGGGCGTGCGCGAGCCTACGCTGTACGGACGCACCACCCTGGCCGATGTGCAGGCCCTGTGCCAGCGCGTGGCGGGCGACTTGGGGTTGGCGTGCGTGTTCCACCAGTCCAACCACGAAGGCGTGTTGGTGGACTGGGTGCACGAGGCGCGTGAGCGGGCAGCCGCCATCGTCATCAACCCGGCGGGATTGTCGTTTCGTTCCATCCCGCTGCTGGATGCGCTGAAAACCTTTGACGGCCCAATCGCCGAAGTGCACATCACCAACATCCACCGGCGCGATGCGCTGTACCAGCATTCGCTGATGTCGCTCGCCGCCACGGGTGTGATTTGCGGATTTGGCCCGTTCGGCTACGAACTGGCTTTGCGCGCTGTGGCAGACCAATTGTCCGCCGCAGGTTGAACTTTTTTTCCACACCAGGAGACACGACCATGAACCACTTCGCCAACCGTCGCCAGGCCTTGAGCGCGGGCGTTGCCCTCGCCGCTGTCGCTGCATTTCCGGGCTTGAGCCAGGCGCAGAACGTGCCGACGCTGCGTTTTGCCGCGGTGTTTTCGGACAAAGACATCCGGGCCGACATGATGAAGATGTTCGCCAAGGACATTGAAAGCGACTTCCGGGTCGAGATGTTCTTGAATTCCACCTTGTTTCGCCAAGGCACGGAACTGGTGGCGCTGCAACGCGACAACCTGGAGATGGGCAACATTGGTCCGCAGGACATTTCCAAGCAGATTCCCGCCTGGTCGCTGCTGACGTCGGCCTACCTGTTTCGCGACGCCAATCACCTCAACGCCTTCTTTGCCAGTGACCTGGGCGCACAGATGAAGAAGATGGTCGAAGACCAGTTGCGGGTGAAGATCCTGGGGCCCACTTTCTTTGGTACCCGCCAAGTGGGTTTGAAGCCAAAGAAGAGGATCAACGTGCCGGCCGACCTGGCAGGTGTGAAGTTGCGCATGCCGCCAGGCGACGCCTGGCAACTGCTGGGCCGGTCGGTGGGCGCCAACCCCACCCCCATGGCCTACGCGGAAACGTACACCGGCCTCCAAACCGGCGCGGTCGATGGCCAGGACAATCCGCTGCCGAACGTTGAGAACATGAAGTTCTATGAGGTGATGTCGCAGATCGTGCTGACGTCGCACCTGGTGGGCTATGACCTGTTGACGGTGAACATGAAAACTTGGCAAAGCATGTCGCCGGCCAAGCAGCAGGCCTTCCAGGCCGCGGCCGACAAGGCGATTGCGTGGAGCACGGCAGAGCACCTGAAGCGCGAAGCGGAATTGGTGGCCCGCTTCAAGAGCATGGGGCTGGAGGTTTACGCACCCAACACCCAGGCGTTCCGCGAACATGCCCAGAAGGTGTACCTGGCGTCCGACGATGCCAAGAACTGGCCGGTCGGCATGTTGGACAAGATCAACGCCCTGCGCTGAGCACGAGGCCACCAAGCGATGCTGCAACGCCTGTTGAAAGGACTGCAACGCTGCGCCGACGGGGTGGCTGCCATGTTGTTGGCGGTCATCTTTGTGGCGTTCATCTTGCAGATCGTGCTGCGTTACGTGTTCAACTGGCCGGTGGGCTGGACCACCGAGGTCTCGCTCATCGCGTGGCTGTGGCTGATCCTCTGGGGCACCTCGTTCGTGCTGAAGGACGATGAGGAGATCCGCATCGATCTGGCGCAGGAGCTGCTTGGTGGATGGGCCCGCCGGTTGGCGCGTGCCTTGGGGTCATTGGCCATGGTGGCGTTGCTCGCCATGTCGCTGCCGGCCGCTTACGACTACGTCAGCTTCATGCGGGTAGAGAAGACTTCCTACCTCGGCATCCGACTGGACGTACTGTATTCCATCTATTTGGTGTTTTCGGTGGCGGTGATCGTGCGCCACCTGGGGCAACTGTGGATGTTGTTGCCCATGAATGCCGCCCGCCGATCTCATACTTCCCAGATACCGTGAACCTGACCAGTCCTTTTGCGTTGGCCCTGGCGGCCATAGTGGTGTTGAGTCTGCTGGGCGTGCCTGTGGGGCAGGCCATGATCGGTGCATCGGTGCTGTACCTGTACCTCAAGGGCATGGACATGGGCACGGCCGCCGAGCAGTTGCTCAACGGCACCTACGGCAGCTTCCTGCTGCTGGCCATACCGTTGTTCATTCTGGCGGCCACGTTCATGAGCAGTGGCAGCGTGCTGGACCGGCTGCTGCGCTTTTGCAACGCCATCGTGGGGCGCTTCCCTGGCGGGTTGGCGCAGGTGAATGTGCTGCAGAGCATCGTGTTTGCCAGCATGTCGGGTTCGGCCCTGGCCGATGCGGCCGGTTCGGGCAAGCTGATGCAGGCGCTCATGACCCGTGACGGCAAGTACACCAAGGGCTTTGCCGCCGCGCTGACGGCCGTTTCGGCGGTGATCGGGCCCATCCTGCCGCCGTCTATTCCGCTGGTGTTGTACGCGCTGGTGTCGGGCACGTCGATTGGCTACCTGTTCATCGCCGGGGTGGTGCCGGGCCTGCTGCTGGGCGCTTTTCAGATGGGCTTGATCTACGCGATGGCCAAGCGCCTGAACTTCCCGGTGGAAGACAAGGTGCCCCTGCGCGAGTTGCCGCGCATCACCCGCGAGGCCTTGCCTGCGCTGATGCTGCCGGTGGTGTTGCTGGGTTGCCTGTACAGCGGCGTGACAACGCCGACCGAGGCGGCCGGGCTGGCGGCGGCCTATGCCTTGCTGATTTCGGTGGTGTTGTATCGCACGATCGGCTGGCGCGACATCAGCCAGGCCTTGCTGTCAAGCGCTCGCACCAGCGTGTCCATCGGTATGCTGATTGCCGGTGCCATGGTGTTCAACTTCGTCATCACCGCCGAAAACATTCCTGCCAGCCTGAGCCTTTGGTTGAAAGGGTATGACCTGTCGCCGCTGGCGTTCTTGCTGTTGGTGAACCTGATTTTGCTGGTGCTGGGGGCGGTGCTGGAGGGCTCCACCATCATTCTGGTGATACTGCCGGTGTTGCTGCCCACCGCCACGGCGCTGGGGATCGACCCGGTGCACTTCGGCGTGGTGGCGGTGCTGAACATCATGATCGGGCTGGTCACTCCACCTTATGGTTTGCTGCTGTTCATGATGACGAAGATTGCCGATGTCTCGTTGCGGGAATTGGTGCGCAACGTGGCGCCATTTCTGGTGGTGATGTTTGCTGCGTTGGCGGTGGTGACACTGTGGCCCGATCTGGTGCTTTTCTTGCCCCGTTTGGCGGGATATTCTGGTTGATCAAGCGGGGGCAGCCCCTGGAAGGAGTTGGAGGTATGGCATTGCAAGGCGTGGCCGCACTGGCCATGTGGTGGGACATGGCGCTGGAGCAGCGGGAAGAGTTCGAGCACTGGCACAGCCATGAACATTTTCCAGAGCGCTTGGGCGTGGAAGGGTTCATGCGCGCGTCCCGCTGGCTGGCGGCCGACGGTGGTGAGCGCGTGTTCGTGCTGTACGAGCTGCGTGACCATGCGGTGCTGTCGTCGCCGGCCTACCAGGCGCGGTTGAATGCGCCCACACCTTGGTCAACCAAGATGATGCCGCACCACCGCAACATGAACCGCGCACAGTGCCGTGTGCTGGCGTCCGCAGGCGGCGTGGTGGCGGGCCATGTGTTGACGCTGCGCTTCAGCCCCGCCGATGTGCCCGAGACAGCGCTGGCGCAGGCCTGGGCCGACCTGGCCAAAGAGGTGGCGGGCTCGCCCGGCATGGCGGGCCTGCACCTGTTGCGCCACGATGCACCCCAGATGGCGCAGACCACGGAGCAGCGCATCCGCGGTGGCGACCAAGCGCCGGATTGCATTGCCGTGGTCAGTGCTTTTGCATCGAGCGGGCTGGACCGTTTCGAGGCGCGCCTGAAGGACCCAGCTCAGACCGCTATGCTGGGCCTGGGCGGTGAGGTGACAGGCTTGGCCGGGGAGCGCTACCGCCTGTCGTACTCGGCCATTGCCAAGGACGTGGCGGGCGTCACCCCGGTTTGACATCCAGCCGTGTGGAGGCCACTCAGGCGCTCACCGCCGACGTGGCCGTGAAGTGCTCTGCTTCCATCACCCGCAGGTCGGCCGCCACCAGCGGGCGGAAGTCCATCTGGTCGAGCACGTCGCGCTGCAGGTCGATACCGGGGGCGATCTCGAAAAGCTCCACCCCCTGCGGCGTGAGGCGGAAGCTGGCGCGTTCGGTCAGGTAGAGCACCTGCTGCCCGCGCACCAGGCCCTGCGGACCGCTGAAGGTGATCTGGTCCACCTTCTTCACGAGCTTGCGCACGGCACCTTGCTGCAGTACGCGCATCTGGCCGTCGCCGGTTTGCAGCTTCACGCCCTTGGCGGCCAGCGTGCCGCAAAACACCACTTTCTTCGCGTTCTGCGCGATGTCAATGAAGCCGCCGGGGCCGACGGTCACGCCACCCAGGCGCGAGACGTTGACGCTGCCTTCCTCGTCGAACTCACCGAAGCCTAGGCAGGCCACGTCCAGCCCGCCGCCGCCGTAGAAGTCAAACTGCGTGGCGGCGTCCAGCATGGCCGTGGCGTTGCGCGCGTAGCCGAAGAGCACGCCGTCCATCAACGTGCCGCCGTAGGTGCCGTGTTCAATGGTCTGGTAGATGCGGTGCTGCTCGTTGCGCGCGGCAATCAGCTTGGCCACGGCGTCGGGCACGCCCACGCCGTAGTTGATGACCGGGCGCGCCTTGCCGGTGTTGAACAGTTCCACGGCGGCGCGGCGGGCCACGGCCTGGCGTTCGCTGAAGGCTTCCTGTGAGGCCGCCAGTTCGCGCGCGTGGTCTTCGGCTTCGCTGGCGTGTCGGGCGTCGCCGGTGAGTTCGCCGCTGAAGGCCGGGTCGAACGGGATGGCGTAGCTGGTCTGCTGGTAAGGGTCCACCACGATGGCGTCTACCCAGGCCGAGGGGATGCGCACCTCGCGTGCCTTGAGTGCGCCCTTGGGCAGGCGTTCCTTGACCTGGACGATCACCTTGCCGCCGCTGTTGCGTGCGGCCAGCGCGAGCGATTGGGCGTCCAGGTTGGCGGCCTCGTGCTCGAAGCTGATGTTGCCGTCTTCATCGGCGGCACTGGCGCGCACGATGGCCACGTGGATGGGGAAGGGCTTGTAGCGCAGGTACTCGTGCCCGTCGATGTGGATGACCTCGGCCAGGTCGTCCTTGGCAGCGTCGTTCATGCGGCCGCCGCCGAAGCGCGGGTCGCACACGGTGCCCAGGCCGACGTGGCTGATGAGGCCGGGCCGGCCCGCGCCGATCTCGCGCATCAACTGGCTGCTCACGCCGCCGGGCAGGATGTAGGCCTCGATCTTGTTGTCCAGCGCCAGTTGCTGCATGGCGGGAGACCACACCCAATGCCCGCCGATGACGCGTTTGACCAGCCCTTCATGGGCGAAGCAGTTCATGCCTTTGGTCTTCTTGTCACCAATGCCCAGTGCGTGCATGACGGTGAGGTTGCGCGGCTGTTGCGTGGCCAGGTAGCGGGCCTGCACGGCCTCGAACAGGCAGGTGGCTTCCATCAGGCCGCCACCGCCGCCCATCAGGCCCACGGTGTCGCCGTCCTGAATGAGTTGTGCCGCTTCGGCGGCCGTCATGAATTTGCTGTCGCTCATGGCAGGCTCCGTTCAACGGTGCACGTCGAAGAGGGCTGCGCCCTTCTTCATCGCGCTCTTGGCGATCACACCACGGTGGATTTCGCTGGTACCGTCGAAGATGCGGTAGATGCGCGAGTCGCGGTAGTAGCGCTCGATGGGCAGCTCCTTGCAGAAGCCCATGCCGCCAAACACCTGCACGGCGCGGTCCACCACGCGGCCCAGGGTCTCGGCAGCGTGCACCTTGACCATGGCGATCTGCTCGCGTGCGTCCAGGCCTTGGTCCAGCATCCACGCGGCGTGATAGACCATCCAGCGTGCGGCGTTGATCTCGATCACGCTGTCGGCCAGCATCTGCTGCACCATCTGGAAGTCGCCAATGCGTTGACCGAACTGCTTGCGGTCGTTCGCGTAGGCGACCATCATCTCGCACACGTGGCTGGCCTTGCCCACGGCGCGTGCGCCCACCTGCGCCAGGCGTACCACGTTGAGCGCGCCCATGGCCAGCTTGAAACCCTGGCCCTGTTCGCCCAGCAGGGCGGCGTCTTCCAGTTCCACGTTGTCGAAGAACAGTTCCAGGTGGGGCGTGCCGCGCAGGCCCATCATCTTCTGGTCCTTGCCCACGGTGAAGCCGGGCAGGCCCTTGTCCACCATGAACATGCTGATTTCTTTTTCACCCGTGCGTGCGGAGACGAGGAAGAAGTCGCTCCACTCGCCGTCGCTGATGAAGTGCTTGCTGCCGTTGAGCACCCAGCCGTTGGCGGTCTTGCGCGCGGTGGTCTTGACACCCGCAGCGTCGGAGCCCGCGCCGGATTCGGTGATGGTGATAGCGCAGGTGCGTTGGCCTTCCACGGAGGGCTTGAGCCAGCGTTCCACCTGTTCGCCCTTGCAGTGCAGCAGGGGCTCGTAGACGTTGCCGAAGGCGCGGCGGATGAGGATGTCGGTGGTGTGGCCGAACTGTTCCTCACACAGGATGCGGTCCATGTTGGACAGGCCACCGCCGCCCAGTTCGGCAGGCATGTTCATGGCGTACAGGCCGAGCGACTTGGCCTTGTCGTGGATGGCCTGGGCCTTGACGGGGTCCAGGAAGCCTTTGTCCTCGATCTCGTCTTCCAGTGGCTTGAGTTCTTCGGCAATGAAACGGCGCACCGTCTCGATCATCATCTTCTGTTCGTCGTTCAGGGAAAAGTCCATGGTGTTCTCGCTTGGAAAATGGGGTTGAATGGGCGCGCAGCCGCATGCCGCCCGCGCTGCTGCAGGGTGCTTGTGTTCTGGAGGCGGCGCCGCCCGTGCAAGGGTGGCGCGCGTTGGGCGCTAGGCGCTGCTGAACCAGCGCGCGCCAAAGAAGAAGGGCAGGCGCGAAAGGGTGTTGGAGCGCACGAGCATGTTGGTAACCCTTACAGGTAAGGGCGGCTCGCGGCCAGGCAGGTGGAAGCCCATTCGTCGATGCCCTGGGTTTTTTCGCGTTGCAGGTGCACCACTTCCACGCTGATGGGCAGGTCGGCGGGCAGGGCCTGGAACAGGCCGTGCAGGTCGATGTTGCCTTCGCCCGGCAGCAGCCGTTCGCAGCGCGCGGTGTGGATCATCTGCTCGGTGGTGAAGTGTGTGCCAGCCTCGGCATCACAGATCTGGGCGTAGTGCAGCAGCTCGCGCGGGATGGCTCGGATGTCGTCGAGCGTGGTGTGCGAGCGGCCGAAGTGCAGCGCGTCCACCAGGATGCCTGCGTTGGCCGGGGTGCCCGCGTTGCGCACGATGCGCAGGGCGGACTGGGCGTTGGGCACGGCGGTCCAGGGCATGAATTCCAGGTCGGCTGTCATGCCGTAGGGCGCCATCACTTCGCACAGGCGGGCGTAGTTGGCGGTGAGGCGGGCTTCGTCGGTGTCGTCACCGGCCACGAGGATGGCCTTGGCCTTGAGCGCGGCGCCTGCGTCGTAAAGTGTGTCCCAGGTGTGGGGGTTGAAGTCGGCGCCGATGCGGATGATTTCCAGGTCGAACACGCCCACACCGGTGTCGCGTTGCACCGCCAGGGTTTCGCGCAGCACGTCGGGCTGGCCCAGCAGGTGCTGCTGCGGTGCGCCGGGCGCGTTGGGCCACAGGCGCAGGCCCACGAAGCCGTAGCCTTGGCGTGCGGCCACGGCGATGGCTTCTGCGGGGGGGCAGCGGTGGGAGGTCAGGTAGGCCAGGGACAGGGCGCGGGTGCTGTTCTGCTTAGTCATGGTTGTCCTTGTTCTATGCGGGTTGACGGGCCGAGGCTTGTTTCGCGCCCAGGTGTTTGGGGGCCAAGGCGTGTGCGCCCAGGGGCTGGCGCTTCAACCAGGTGGCCGGTGCTGCGCACCGGCTCCCCTGCGATGCTCGATGCCGTGGCCACGCGGCGGAACTCGCTTCGTTCGCTTTGCTCACTGCGCTCAAACAGCCGCCGCAAGTGAGTTCACGAAGCGCGCTGCGCGCGCTGGCCACCGCATCTGCGCTTCTCGGCACCTCGTAAGGCGCGCCAGCCCCTGGGCGCACACGCCTTGGCAGAGCTACTGTTGGCACACCAATGGCTGCACTCCAACATTCTTGGTGGCTGCGGCAGGCCTGCCGCAGCTGGCGAGGTGCAACAGCAGGTCCCATGTCACTTCAGCGGTGAAATGGCGGTGGGCAGAGCGATGGTGGAGACCATGTTTGTGGTCAGGTGCGCCGGACCACCCTTCGGCGGCCAGATGCCTTGGGCCACCGCGTCAGCGCGAATCTGGCTGCGGGCATTCAGGCTCTCGTACGCCCAGATGTTGGTGAAGCGCAGCGGCCCGTCCATCGCCACCATCGCCACCACACAGGGCGAAAGCTTCTCGCGCGGCGGCACGTACTGTTCCCACAAGTCGATGGTGGGCTGCACGCCGCCCGGCTTGATGCCGTAGGTGCGGATCTCGTACACCGAGCCGCTGATGCCCGATTCGGGGCTTGGGCGCACCGGCTTCATCCAAGGGAAGCCCTGGTAGCTGTGATGCTCCAGGCTCTGGAAAATCTCACCGCAGCCAAACGGGCTGGCACTTTGCTGCGTGCGTTCGCGTTCGGCGCGCAGCGCGTCCAGCGTGTCAAAGCCGCGCAGCACGATCATCTGGTTGAGCACACCAATGTCGGTGAACCAGCAGCCCAGCAGTTCGCCGCGTGCGTCGGGGGCGGTGCAGAAAGCTTGGACGTTCTGCGACGCCTGGGCAGCGGTGCCGAAAGGCAGGGTCATGGTGGCGAGTTCGTAATACATGGTTTCAGGCTCCGTGGGGTGCCGCGTTGGCCGGAATGGCAGCTGTGGCGGCAGGGGAAAAGTTGGTCAAGGGGGTGCGGGCCGGGTCCACGCCCGCAGCGTGGTGCGCAGCCAGGTAGCCGAAGGTCATGGCTGGCCCTAGCGTGATGCCGCCACTCGGGTAGTTGCCACCCATCATGCTGCTCATGTCGTTGCCACCCGCGTACAGGCCTGCAATGGCGCCCCCCTGAGAATCCAGAGCCTGCGCGTGGTCGTTCACGCGCAGCCCGGCGAAGGTGCCCAGGCTGCCCATCACCACCTTTACGGCATAGAAGGGGCCCCGTTCCAGCGGTGCCATGCAGGCGTTGGCATGGCCCGCCGCCGCGTCGCCCTGGATGCGGTTGTATGGGGTTTCGCCTTTGGCAAAGTCGTCGTCGCGGCCCACGCGGGCCATGGTGTTGTAACGCTGCACCGTGGCTTGCAGCGCGTTGGCGTCTATGCCGCAGGCCTGCGCCAGTCCGGCCAGGGTGCTGCCACGCTGCAGGTAGCCATTGCGCAGCCATGGGCCCAACGGCATGGGCGCGGGCTTGACGGCGCCCAGCCCATACCGGCGGATGAAGCGGTGGTCGCACACCAGCCAGGCTTCGGGCGTGTCGTTGGAGGGGGTGGCGCGCAGCAGCGCCTGCATCACGTCATGGTAGGAGTCGGCCTCGTTGCCAAAGCGCTGGCCCTGGCGTGTCACCGCGATCAGGCCGGGCTTGGCCCGTTCGATCAGGTGCGGGAAGTGGGCAAAGCTGCCGTCGCTGCGCGGCACCAGCGACACGGGCGCGAGCGCCGCCGCCTGCACCAGGTCGCGGGCCACCACGCCACCGGCAGATTCGCCCAGGCGCAGGCCGTCGCCGGTGTTGCCCCACGAGGCGGCAGACCAGTGTTCGCGGCCCGTGGGCGCGTGCGGCAGCAGGGCGCGCTTGCGCTCCACGTCGTGCGGGAAGCCGCCGCAGGCCAGCACCACGCCCCGGCGTGCACGGATGGTCACTTCGCCTTCAGGTGTGGCAGCCACCGCGCCACAAACGCGTTCATCGTCGCGCAGCAGCCGTTTGACCGGGCTGTTCACGCGAATGTCCACACCCCGCTCCAGGGCAGACTTGGCCAGCGCCGCTACCAGGGCGTTGCCGTTGACCAGCCGCATGCCGCGCCCATGCAGCAGCAGGTCTTTCCAGTGGCGCAGCACCAGCCGCGTCACGTACACGAAGGATGGCCAGGCGCGCAGCGCAGTGAGGAAGTGGCGCAGCTCTGCGCCCGATGCAATGCCCATGCCCCACAGCGTGGTTTCGGGCAGGGGTGGTTTCAGGTCGCGGATGCGCGGGCCCAGTGAGCGGCCGTCGAAGGCGGCGGCGCACAGCGAGCGGCCGCCCTTGGATGCGTGCGGCGAACGTCCGTGGAAATCCGGGATGACGCTGCCGTCCATGAAGTGCAGCGCAGTCTTCGTGTTGAAGAAATCCGCCATGCGGGGCGCGTGTTCCAGGAAGGTGCGCGCGCGGGTTTCGTCAAAGCGCTCGCCCAGTTCGTGGCGCAGGTAACCCAGCGGCTCGTCGATGTTCTCGACAATGCCTGCGGCCTGGGCCAACGGGTTGCGTGGCACCCACATCCAGCCGCCCGACCAGGCTGTGGTGCCGCCGAACTGCGGCTCCTTTTCCAGAACGATGACCTTGAGCCCCAGGTGTGCAGCGGTCACCGCCGCCGACAGGCCGCCCGCGCCAGAACCGATGACCAGCAGGTCGCAATCAAGGGAGGACGCGGTATCGGCAGCGGGCATGGCGGGGTTGAACGCGGGTCAGACCGCGTAGATGGGCTTGCGGCCGTCAGCGGCGGGGGTGCCGCCGGTTTCGGCCGTGAGGTTGAAGAAGGGCGATGCACCGCTGGCTGCAGCCAGTTGGGAGGCCGTGGACAGCAGCTCGGGCGCCAGAGCGAGCATGCGCTCTTGCGTGAAACGCACGGTGGGGCCTGCGATGGTGATGACACCGATGGCTGGCTGACCCTGAAAGCGCACCGGTGCCGACATGGCCGACAGGCCGAGGCTGTAGGTGTCGGTGGTCATGCTGTAGCCGCGTTCGCGCGTAGCGTGCACGGCCTCCAGCACGGCCTGCAGGGTGGTGGGGGCGGCAGGGCCGAACTGCTCGGGCATGCCAATGCCTTGTTTGGCCACCAGCGCCAGGGCAGCGTCGTCGCTCATGGTGGACATCCACGCCCAGCCGGACGATGAGCACGACAGGCGCGCGTCGCTGCCCATGTCGGGGTCGTAGCGCAGGCCTTGGCGCGCTCCTTGGGCGCGGGCCACCCAGGTGAGGCGTTCGCCGTCCACCACCGACAGGCGCACCAGCTCGCCCGACACTTCGGCCAGGCGGTTCAGCAGCGGCTGCGCAATGTCCACGATGCCGCTGTTGCTCAGGTAGCTCAGCCCCATGGACACGAGCTTGGTGGTCAGCAGGTAGTCGCCATGGCCGCGTGCCTGGCGCACGTAGCCCAGGCGCACCAAGTCGGCCAGCAGGCGGTGCACCGCGCTGCGCGGTATGTTGAGCTGGTCGGCAATGGCGGCCAGTTCCATGCCCTCGCCATGTTGCGACAGCAGCTCCAGGATGCCGAGGGTGCGTTCGAGTACGCCGTTCATGACAGGTTTCCTTGTTTGGGATTACCCGGGCAGGGTACAGGAAACGGCCTGTCCGCTGACGGCTGCCTCATGCACGGCGAGCGTGGCCTGGAGGGTGCGCAAGCCGTCCAGCGCGCTGCAGAGCGGCGCTTCGCGGCCGTCGATCACGGCGGCAAAGTGCTGCAGCTGGCGTTCGTACGGGTCGGCGGCGTGCACCATGGTCTGCTCGCGCGTCATCTCGGCATGCCACTGGCGTTCGCCCCGGTAGCCCCACAGGGCCAGGTCGGGCAACGACAGCGAGCCATGCGTACCCGCTATGAAATGCGACTGCACCTCCTGGCGCGGGTATTGGCCTTGTTCGCCCGCGCAGAAGTCCCAGCACCAGGGCGATGCCGCCGTGTCAGACACCACCACGGTGCCCAGCGCGCCGTTGTCAAAGCGCAGCACGGCAGCGGCTGTGTCTTCCACCTCGAAGCCGCGCACGGCATGGCTGTCCACGGCCTGCACCGATGTGATCTCGCCCACCAGGAAGCGCAGCATGTCGATGTCGTGGATCAGGTTGATCAGCACCGGGCCGCCACCGGCCTGGCGGCGCCAGGCCACGTCGAAGTAGCTGTCGGGCTTGAGGAACATGGCAAACACCATGGCCGACACCAGGCGGCCCAACCGCCCTTGCTCAATCAGTTCGCGGGCGCGCCGGTTGATGGGGTTGTGGCGCCGGTGGTGCCCCACCAGTACGGGGGTCTTGTGGGCGGCCACGGCATCCACCAGGCGCTGCGCGTCGGCCACGGTGTCGGCAATGGGCTTTTCCACCAGCGCGGGAATGCCGCGCGCCAGGCAGTCGCTGGCCACGGCCACGTGGGTGGCGTTGGGCGTGGCCACGATGGCGCCTTGCGGTCGGGCCTGATCCAGCAGGCTCAGGTGGTCGGCAAACCAGGGGGCGCCCACGCTGCGCGCCAGGGCCTCGCCTGCGGGCGTCGGGTCGGCAATGCCCGCCAGCTCCAGGTTAGGCGCGCGCAGGATGCGGTCAACGTGCGTGCGGCCGATGGCGCCGGCGCCGATCACTGCAAGGCGGGTGGTGTTCATGGGGCTTGTCTCGTTTTGTGGGTCTGCTTGGGAGCGAGTGTATTAAAAAACAGAACAAGATTCAATAGTTGAATAGTATTCCACTTCTATGTATGATCCGCTCCACACCCTGACAACAAGGCTGAGAGACATGACCGACACACTCAACGGCGCCACGCGGGTCCACTTCATCGTGGGTGACCCCATCGCCCAGGTGAAATCGCCCGCTGGCGTAACCCAGGCGTTCGCCGACCACGGCCGCAATACCATCTGCATTCCCGCACACGTTTCTCCGGCCGATCTGGCAGGGTGGACGGCAGGCATCTCCAAGGCCCAGAACGTGGACGGCATCATCGTCACGGTGCCGCACAAATTCGCCTGCCGCGAGCTGTGTGCCACGGTGTCGGAACGGGCGGCCTTCCTGGGTGGCGTGAACACCATGCGCCGCAACGCCGACGGCACCTGGCACGGCGATATGTTCGACGGCCTGGGTTACGTGGAAGCCATGCGCGCCAAGGGCTGCGAACCCAAGGGCCAGCGGGTGCTGCTGGTGGGCGCGGGCGGCGCGGGTTCTGCCATTGCCCACGCGCTGGTGGTGGCGGGCGTGTCTGAACTGGCCATTCACGACGCAGACGTTGCACGCCGCGATTCGCTGGTGCAGCGCCTGGCCGGTCTCGGCCTGGGGCAGGTGCGCGCCGGGTCGCCCGATCCCACGGGTTTCAACATCGCCATCAATGCCACGCCCATTGGCATGAAGGAAGGCGACCCCCATCCCATCGACTCCAGCAAGTTCACCCCTGCGCAGTTCGTGGGTTGCGTGATCACCGCCCCGGCTGTGCCGCCCATGATTCAAGCGGCGCGAGACGCAGGCTGCCACACCATGACCGGTGCAGACATGTTCGCCCGCGTGCGTGACCTGATGGTGACCTTCCTGCTGGAGGCCACGGCATGAAAGTCGTCCGCCAAGGGTTGCAAGGCATCGCCGATGGCGAAAGCTTTGATGTGGTCGTGGTGGGGGCGGGCGGTGCAGGCCTGTCGGCCGCGCTGTTCGCAGCCATCGAAGGCGCGAAAGTGTTGATCGTCGAGCGCACGGAATACGTGGGTGGCACCACGGCCTGGTCGGCAGGCACCACCTGGGTGCCGGGCACGGCACACGGCAAACGCGTCAACCCGCACGACACGCTGGACGCCGCTGCCACCTACCTGGACAACGCCGTGGGCGAACGCACCCCCGCCGCAGTGCGCCAGGCCTTTCTGGCGCATGGCGCACAGGCCGTGGCGCATGTTGAGGCCAACAGCGACGTCAAATACCGCCCTTACCCCAAGCACCCGGACTACATTTCTGACCTGGGTGGCTCCACCTTGAACGGCCGCGCGCTGGAACCGCTGCCCTTTGACGGCCGCCTGCTAGGTGATCTGTTCAGCTTGCTGCGCCCGCCCATTCCCGAGTTCACCGTGCTCGGCGGCATGATGGTGGACCGCACCGACATCAACCACCTGCTGGCCATGACGAAATCGTGGCCGTCGCTCAAGCATTCCGTACGCATCGTGCTGCGCCACCTGGCCGACCGCCTGCGCTACCCGCGCGGCACCCGGTTGGTGATGGGCAATGCGCTGGTGGCTCGGTTGCTGTATTCACTGCAGCAGCGCGGCAACGTGACCCTGGCCATGGAAACCGAGGTGAGCGAATTCGCCACCGGTGCGAACGGTGTGGAAGGCCTGACGCTGCGCAGCGGCGGCGCAAGCCGGCGCGTGCACGCCAAGGGCGGCGTGGTGTTGGCCAGCGGCGGCTTCAACCGCCACCCGGGCCTGCGTGCGCAAATGCTGCCCGGCATTCCCGCTGAGTGGTGCCCTGCGGCGCCCGGCCACACCGGCCAGATGCACGACCTCGCGCAAGGCCTGGGCGCCCAATACGCCGAAGGCGGCATGAGCCCGACCTTCTGGGCGCCCGTGTCCTTGCGCAAGCGTGCCGACGGCAGCACCGCCGTGTTCCCGCACTTCGTGATGGACCGCGCCAAGCCCGGCATGATCACCGTCAACCAGGCGGGCGAGCGCTTCGTGAACGAAAGCACCTCGTACCACCTGTTCGGCCTGACCATGCAGGCGGCGACCAAGACGTCACCCGCCATTCCCGCCTACCTGGTGTGCGACGCCGAAGCCCTGCGCAAGTACGGAATTGGCATGGTGCGCCCGGGCGGCAAGGGGCTGACCCCCTTCCTGGCCGACGGCTACCTGACACAGGGCAACACGCTGGACGAACTGGCCAGCAAGCTCGGCATGGACGCAGCCAAGCTGCGCCGCAGCGTGGAGCAGATCAACGCGTACGCCGACACCGGTGTGGACCCCGACTTTGGCCGTGGCACCACCGCCTACCAGCAGAACCTGGGCGACCCGAACTGGCCGGGCAAGAACCCCAACATCGGGCCGCTGCGCCAGGGGCCGTATTACGCCGTGCGTCTGTACCCGGGCGACATTGGCGCATCCACCGGCTTTGCCACCGACGAGAACGCCCGCGTGCTGCGCGGCGGCATTGCAGCGATTGACGGCCTGTACGCGGTGGGCAACGACATGAACTCCATCATGGGCGGCACCTATCCGGCGCCGGGCATCACCATCGGGCCTGGGCTTGTGTTCGCCTTCCTGGCGGCGCGTCACGCTGTGCACCGCGCTCAATCGTAAGGAATGCACGAAATGTCCAGTCAAACGCCGGTTTCATCGCCTTCGGGCGTGCTCTCGGCCGGCAGAATGCAAACGCGTTTCGGCACCCCGACTTTCGTGTTTACCCTGAATACGATCAATGATCGATCAATTGTGAGCGATCACCGTCCAGTCTCGGTGATTGACACATGGCCGCTCGACACCACCGTTCTACAGTCGTGTCAGGCCCCCCTGCGGTTATGCCTTTGAGTCCGGGCCACAGGACTTTTTTTCAACATCCCAAGGAGACATGCTCATGCAAACCTACAAACGACAGTTCCTGAATGTGGCTCTGGCCGCTCTGGCCGCCGCCACCCTGGGACAGGCCCAGGCGCAAAACTATCCAGCCCGCGACGTAACGGCCGTCATCCAGTGGGGTGCGGGCGGTGGTACCGACGTTGCCATGCGCGGCTACGCTCCCTACGCTGAAGAGGCTCTTGGCCGCAAGATCGTGCTGCAGAACAAGCCGGGCGCTGCAGGTGCCATCGGCGCCAACTTCGTGTTGCAACAGCCTGCCGACGGTTACACCCTGCTGATGGGGGCCGAGCCGCAGTCGCTGTACCGCGTCATGGGCGTGGCTGATTTCGATTACGACAAGTTCTACCCGATCAACATCGCCGCTGTGGCCAACACCATTCTGTTGGTGGCCCGCCCCAACGCGCCGTGGAACACCATGCAAGACTTGCTGAGCCACGTGCAGTCCAACCCCAACAAGGTCAAGCAGTACCTGGCGGGGCAGGGCACCGTGCCGTTCACCATGAACGCCATGATGAGCACGCTCACCAAGTTCGATACCATCAAGGTCCCGTTCGACGGTGATGGCCCCGCCATCGCTGCGCTGCAAGGCGGTCACGTGGACATTGGTTTCATCGCCTCTGGTGCTGTGATCGAACACGTGAAGGCCGGCCGCCTCAAGGCCCTGGCTGTGGTCGATTCCAAGCCTTACCAAGGCATTTCGCCGGTGACCGATGCGCCTTCGCTCAAAGGCATCACCAAGTACCTGCCCTGGGGTTCGTGGTATGGCGTGTTCGTGAAAAAGGAAACGCCTGACGATGTGAAAGCCAAGTTGGTCGCTGCCTTCAAGAAGGCTGGCGATAACCCTCAGTACCGCCAGATGATGGAAGGCCGTGGTACCACTGTGCTGAACATCAGCGGTGCTGAAGCTGAAGCCTTCATCAAGAAGTTCCAGTCCACCACCGCCTGGTTGTACCAAGGTGCAGGTGCGGCCAAAGTGGACCCCGCTACCCTGGGCATTCCCAAACCCTGAGTTTGGCTCGTTGTCAGCCATGCATCCGCAGGCTGGCAAGTTGCCACCGGCTCCGGCGGCCCCAAGGGTCGCTGGACCCTTCCTCTTGCGTGGAGTCATCGCATGCACACAAGTCATCCAAGGTTGCCCGGCGAGTTGAGCTTCATGGTGTTGATCGTTGCGTTCAGCACCTTCATGCTCTGGGCGTCGTACAACATTTCCAAGTTTGAATCGATTTCTTCCGCTGGCGCTTTTCCGATGGTGTGCGCCGCTGCAATGCTGATTACCGGGCTGATGAGCTTGCTCAGAACCGCCCGGTCCAAGCTGACGCTGGACGGTGATGAGACGCTGCTGCAACAGTTTGTACGCAAGCTCGCACCGCCGCAGTTGGTCTTGTTTGCCCTGCTCATCTGCGCTTACATGTTCCTGCTGGAGCGCCTGGGCTTTCTGTTGTCTTCCTACTTGTTCATGATCTCGGCCATGCAGCTGCTCGGCAGCCGGCGCATCGGCCTGAATTTGATCGTGGGCGCCGGAATGTTGACCGCGATCTATATCGTCTTCCAGACCGCGTTTTCAGTGGTGCTGCCTTCGGGCTCCTGGGTGGCCCCCTATCTGCCGGAGTACTTGAAATGATGGAAACGCTGGGCTATTTCTTCATGTCCTGGCTGGACATCAAGATGCTGCTGCTGACCGGCCTGGGTACGTTCGCCGGCATTTACATCGGTGCGATTCCTGGGCTTTCGGTCACGATGGCGGTCTCCATCCTGATTTCGTTCACCTTCAAATGGGATGTGAACGAGGCGCTGGCGCTGATTTCTGGCATTTACCTGGGCGGTGTGTACGGCGGCTCGCGCAGTGCCATTCTGCTCAATATCCCTGGCGCGCCCTCGGCGATTGCCACCGGCATGGACGGTTACCCGCTGGCCAAGCGTGGGGAGGCCGGGCAAGCCATTGGCCTGACCACTGTCATCTCGGTGTACGGTGGCTTCATTGGCATTCTGGCCTTGGCCATCGCTGCGCCGCTGGTGTCCGACCTGGCCCTGATGTTTGGGCCACGCGAATACTTGCTGCTGGCGCTGTGGGGCATTTTGCTCGTGGGCAGCCTATCGGGCGAATCGCTGTCCAAAGGCATTTTCTCGGGCGCGTTGGGGGCGCTGATTGCTTGCGTGGGGCTCGATCCCATGACCGGTGAGCAACGCCTGACCTTTGGCAGCCTGCAAATGTCGGCCGGCATTTCCTACATCGCCGCCATGATCGGCTTCTTCGGGGTGGCTGAGGTCATTGCCCAGGTACACCAGTTGAAGTTGAAAGCCGTCAAGCAAAACGTCAGCAAAATCATCCCGTCTTGGGGCTTGGTGCGCAAGCACCTGGGCTTGGCTACCCGTACCTCCACCATTGGCGTGGTGGTGGGCGCTCTGCCTGGCGCTGGTGGCGACATCGCCGCACTGATGGCGTACGACCACGCCAAGCGCTCGGTCAAGAATCCCTCGCGTCCTTTCGGTGAGGGGGCGTATGAAGGTTTGGTCGCACCCGAGTCGGCCAACAACGCATCGGTGGGGGGCGCTTACGTGCCCATGTTGACGCTGGGTATTCCAGGCGACGCGGTGACGGCCGTCATCATAGGCGCGCTCTACATCCACGGGCTCAAACCGGGCCCTATGTTGATGATCGAGACCCCGCACCTGTTCTGGTTCGTGGTCGGCTCGCTGGCTTTGGCCAACATCTTCTTGCTGATCTTTGGCCTCACCGGCATCAAGATTTTTGCCAAGATCGTGGAAACGCCCAAGCCTTTGCTGCTGCCGTTGATCTTGGTGCTGTCTGCCGTGGGGGCCTACGCCATCAACAACAACCCGGTGGACGTGTACTGGATGCTGGGCTTCGGCGTGTTGGGGTACTTCCTCAAAATGTACGGTTTTCAGGTAGGTCCGGTCGTGCTTGGGATGATTCTCGGGCCGCTGATGGACCGCAGTTACCGGCAGGCCATGATGTCTACCGGCAACGACGTGGGCTTGTTCGTGACGGAGTTTTTCACCACGCCGCTGTCGGCCATCCTCTTGGCCGCGCTCACCTTCACCGTCGTCAGCCAAACTTCGGCGTGGAAGCGTTGGCGTGGGCGTGGCAAGGTCGCTGTGGGATAATCCACGCCCAACGCAGCGGTGGCCGTAGCCCGGTCGCCGCCCCGGCTTCGCCTCGACCGGAACCCCAGCAAGCCCTTGAAAAACGGGGGTTTCTGGGGTTTTGTCTTGGCACCTCCCCAGGTTTATGTCTGCTTCCGCGACCCTCGGTCGTTCTCGTCTTTTCCGTCTTCTGTCGCATTGGTCGTCGCCAGACACGCTGGTCGGCGGGGGTGACATCGCGCAGCAATGGGCGGCTTGGCTGGACCCCTTGCAGGCGGTGCGTTTGCGGTCCGCGCTGGATGCGATTGACTCGGCCCCTGTGCTGCCGGCTTCCGTACCGGCGGCATCCTCCCTCCAAGCCCAGGTGGCCGAAGTGCGGCGCATCCAGGCGGCCTGGGCAGTGGCGGTGGACCCCGTGGCCTTGCAGCCCGAATCGGAAGCTGCGCTGGCCGCCGTTGAGGCGTTGTGGCCGGGTCATGCTGCTTTGTCGGGGTTTGAGCGGTACCGCCGTGTGCACCTGGAATGGCAGCGCCAGATGGTCGCCATGGTCACGCCGCTGCGCCAACAGGTTCGTCGCGCACTGGCGCGCGCCGGTGGTCGTTGGCAGCGCCTGGCCTTGCTGGACGCGCTGCTGGAGTCACAGTTGGAGGTGCAAGAGGCGAGGGCGCTGGGACAGGTGCCCGTGTGGCTGGAGCGCCGGTACGAACAGGCTGGCGGGCAGGACGCCGCGTCGTTGAAACTATTTTTCGCCGACTGGCAAGCGCTGGTCGATGCCGAGCTGGAGGTGCGGCTGCAGCCGGTGCTGGGCATGTTGGACAGTTGGGAGCAGGAACAGCCATGACTTTGAGAAAACACACCAGTTACCACGGCGCCTTCGCGCTGGGATGCTTGACGCTGCTTTGGGTGGGAGCCAGTTTCGTGGGCGGCAGCGTCACTGCGCTGTTGATGACCTGCGCCATGGCGGTGGTCTTGTGCACCGGCGCCTGGGAGTTGCACCGTTTTCGCGCCGACAGCCAGGCGCTCGCCACTGCCGTGGCCCAGCAGGCCCAAACGCCTATGGAGCTGCCCGTATGGCTCGCGCAACTGCCCGCCAGCATGACCACGGCGGTGCGCCTGCGGGTCGAGGGTGAACGCGTCGCCTTGCCCGCGCCGGTGCTCACGCCATATCTGGTGGGCATGCTGGTCATGTTGGGCATGCTGGGCACTTTCGTCGGCATGGTGATGACCTTTTCCGGCGCGGTCGTTGCGCTGGAAGGCTCGGCCGATCTGCTGGCCATCCGTGCAGCGCTCGCCGCGCCCATCAAAGGGTTGAGCCTGTCGTTCGGCACCTCGGTGGCTGGTGTGGCGTCTTCGGCCGCCTTGGGTTGGATGCTGGTGCTGGCCCGCCGCGAACGCCTGGACGTCGGGCGCCGCCTGGACGCCATGGCGCAAGCCCAGTTCGCGGTGCACACGCCGGCCCACCACCGGCGCGAAATGCTGGTAGCGGTGCAGCAGCAATCGGTTGCTTTGCCTTTGCTGGTTGATCGTTTGCAGGCCTTGGCCGACAGCCTGGATCGCCGTGACGCCCAAACCCAAGCCCAGTGGCTGGCACAACAGCAGCGTTTCCAGCAGCAGGTGCACACCGCCTACACCCAGTTGGCCGAAGACGTGAGCCGGTCGCTGAGCGAGAGCCTGAGCGCCGCCACCCGCGCCGCCGGTGAAGCCTTGCAAGCGCCGGTGCAGGCGCTGATCCATGACGTGACCGAGCTGACCCAACGCCAACAGCAAGCGCAAGCGCAGGCACTGCAGCAGCAGCAAACCGCCTGGGTGCAGGCGCTTGACAGCCAAGTGACCGAATTGCTGCGCCAATGGCAAAACGGCGTCGTTCAGCACCAGCAGCGGCTGGATGCGGGCGATGAGCAGCGTTCGCAATGGCTGGTACAGCTTCAGCAGTGGCAAACCGAGCTGCAGGCCGATGCCCAACAGCAGCGCGACCAATGGCAGCTTGCCGGCCAACAGTGGGAAGTCCGCTTGTCCACCCAAGCCGAACAAGCCGAAGCGCTGACCGAACGCATGGCCCACAGTGCCAGCCAGTTGGGCACGCTCGGCGCCAGTTTCGACCAGGGTGTGCAGCGCTTTGGGGAATCCAGCGAACGTTTGATGATTGCGCTGGAGCGGGTCGATGGCGCTTTGCAACAATCCATGGAACGCAGCGATGAGCAGTTGGCCTACTACGTCGGCCAGGCGCGCGAGGTGATCGACCTGTGCCTGGCGTCGCAACAGCGCGTGGTGGAAGACTTGCAACGGCTCCGCCAGCACGAAGCGCAGGCGCGCCAGCCCCGGGAGACGGTCTGATGCAAGGCGTGGACAGCCCCCTGGACGCCGACGAAGCCGCAGCCCCCATCTGGGCCGTTTTTGGCGATTTGATGGCCGGTTTGCTCGGCGCCTTTGTGCTGGTGCTGATCGGCGTGCTGGCCTTGCAGATAGACCTCACCGCCACCTTGGAAGCCGAAGTGCGCAAGCGCCAGCAGGAAGAGCAGCGCCGCATCGCGCTGGAAAAGGCCTTGGCCATTCCGCTGGAAAGTGGGCGCGTAACCCTGACCGAGGGGCGCATCGGCATCGCGGGCAGTGTGCTGTTTGCCCGCAACTCCGACCAACTGCACCTGCAAGGCCGTGAGTTGCTGCACAGCCTGGCGCCACCGTTACAGGTTTATTTGAAAGAGCGCAACGAGGTGCTCATGGTCAGCGGCTTTACCGACGACAGCCCGATTTTGGAGGGCAACCGCCGTTTTGCCGACAACCTGGAGCTGTCGGCCCAGCGTTCGCTCACCGTCACCCGGGCGCTGATCGATGCCGGTTTGCCGGGCGCCCGCGTGTTCTCGGCCGCCTTTGGTGCCGAACAACCCGTGGCCGCCAACACCGACGAAGCGGGCCGCGCATTGAACCGGCGGGTCGAAATCGCACCGGTGCCCATGGCCGTGCCGTCCAGCCCACCATGAGTGTTTCTGCGCCAGTTTTGCTCAGCCGGGGGTTGACCGCTTTGCGGGCGCTGAACCAGCACCTGCGCAGTGTCAGTGCCGCAGCCGGGGTGGTGGCCACGGCTCCCGCGCCCATGCGCAGCGTCCAGCGTTTTGGGCGGGCGTGGTCGCGCTGGGCCTCGCAAGAACGCGTGGCCCGCGCCTTGCAGCAGGGGCCTGACAACGCAGGGCCGCTGAACTCGCACCGCCTCGCCATCCGGGCGCTGGCCCAGGTGCAAGACGCTTCGCCGGCCTACGCTGCACACCTGATTGCCCAGCTTGACGCCCTGCACTTGCTGCTGCAGGGTACTGGTGCTGAAGCGTCGGTCAACGCTGTGCCAGCGGCAGCGCCCGCGAAGGCAAGAGCCCCCCGGCGGCGCCGAGTTTGAAGAACCCCACCGCCTCGTTCAGTTGAGTGGCCCGCTGCCGCAGGCCTTCAGCGGCGGCGGCGCTTTGCTCCACCAAAGCCGCATTTTGCTGGGTGGCGTCGTCCAGTTCACCGATGGTGTCGCTGATCTGGCCAATCGCCGCCGATTGTTCGGCCCCCGCTTGCGAGATGTGCTGAATCAGGCCCGACAGCGACTCCACCTCGCGCTGGATCTGTTGCACGCTTTGGCCCACCTGCTGTGCCAAGGCCGCGCCCGATTCGGTGCGTGAAACGCTTTCCCCGATCAGCGCCTTGATTTCCCGCGCCGCGTTGGCGCTGCGTTGTGCCAGGCTGCGCACTTCGGCTGCCACCACCGCAAAGCCTCGGCCCTGTTCCCCGGCGCGTGCCGCTTCCACCGCCGCGTTCAGCGCCAGAATGTTGGTCTGGAAGGCAATGCTGTCGATCATCCCGGTGATGTCGCTGATGCGGTCGCTGCTGCCTTTGATCGCGTCCATCGTTTGGATCATTCGGCCCATTTCGGCGCCACTGTCTGCGGCGGAACTGTGGGCCTTCTGCACCAGCCGGGCCGCCTGCGTGGCCACATTGGCCGACTGTTGCACCTGCGTCGTCAGTTCCGACACCGACGCCGAGGTTTCCTCCAGGTTGGCGGCCTGGCGTTCCGTCCGGTTCGAGAGGTTGCTGCTGCCGGCCGCGATTTCGCCAGCGCTCAAGGCCACATCGGCGCTGCCTTGGCGCACTTCGCGAACCACCCGCACCAGGCTGTCGTGCATTTGGTCCAGGCCGGTCAGAAGTTCGGTCAGTTCGTCGCGACCCTGGGTTTGAATGCGCACATCCAGGTTGCCGCTGGCCACTTCCCGGGCCACGGCCACCGCGGCGCGCAGCGGCACCGTGATCGAGCGGGTGATGAACCATGCCAGCGTCGCGCCCAGAGCCAGCGCCAGCAGTGCTGCCAGCGGCAGCAGCCAGCGCATCCACCGGCCCATCTGATCGGCGCTCGCGTATTCCTGCTGCGCTTGCTCCAGCTTCAGCACCAGCAAGGCGTCCAGCGCGGCTTGAACCGGTGGCGCCAACGGGCTGATGCCGCTGAGGTAAGCCTCCTGCGCATCGTCGTAGCGGTTGTCGGCCATGGCCTGGTTGGCAGGCAGCAAGCCGTCGGCAAAGTAGCGCGTGCGGGTCGTTTCCAGGGTTTGCCACAGCGCGGCTTCTTCGTCGCTGGTGTGCTCGGGCTGTGCGGTGCCGGCCAGAGCCTCAATCCGTGTCAGGTTGCCCGCGAATTCCTTGGTCCGCTTGTCCACGTTGCTCGCGCCCGGGTTCATCAGCATGTCCATCACCAGCACCCGGTTGCGCTGGATCAGGTAATTCATCTCCGACAGCCGTTGCAGCGGCACGGCGCGGTCTTCAAACAGCGTTCGGGTGCGTTCGGTGGTTTGAAGCGTTGCGCTGAGTGCGATGGCCACCACGGCCAGCATCAGCAACAACAGTAGGGCAAAGCCCACAGACAAGCGGGCCCCGATCTTGATGCGATTCACAGACTGTTTCCTCTTGGAGCAAGAGGATCGAGTCTGTGACCAAACTGTGAAATTACCGTGACAACGGGCGCTGGGGTGCCACCATCACCACCACCAGCAGGCTGGCGAGGGTGGACGCCACCAAGGCGCCGGCAAATGGAGCCAGGGTGGGGATGCTGTTCGGGAACGTGGCCGCCCAAATGCCTTCAGCCCAACTGCCCGTTTGCCACCACCCCGGCAGCACGGCGCCCAGCACGCCCGCCACAGCCCCTGCCAGGGCGGCCGGGGTGCTCATGCGCTGCCACAGGCCCAGCAGCACCGGCACCACGGCGGTGGCGCACAGCAAATCGGCAATCAGGAACAGGCGCAGCACCGACACGCCTTGCAACGCCACCAGCACCACCGGCACCATCAACGCCACGGTGACCCAGCGCGCGGTCGTCAGACTCATGCCCGGGCGGCTGGTCACCACCACCGAAGCGACCGCGTTCTGCAGCGTGTCCACCGACGAGGCCACCAACGTCACCGCCAGCAGCAGCACCGGCACCGTCAGCCAGGTGGGCATGCCCTGCAGCAGCGCGAAGAAGGGAATCGGGGGGCTGCCAATGTCGCGTCCCAAGGCCACGGCCAGCACACCCATCCCTCCCACCAGCGCCACCACCAATACTGTGGTCCAGCCGCCCAGCCAGGCACCGCGGCGCAGGGCGTCGTCGCTTTCGGCCGACCACACACGTTGCCAGTAGCCTTGGTGGAACAGGTTGGCCGCCGTCACGGCGATCACCAGTGTCAGCGCGACCGAGAGGGCGTCACCCAGCGGCGCGCTGGGCCAGTTCAGCACCGGTGGCGTGGCGGGCAGGTGTTGCAGCGCCACCCCCGCGACCAAGGCCAGCAGCGCCAGCAGCAACCAGGCCTGCCAGCGGTCGGTCGCCAGGCTGGCACGCAGGCCACCCCAGGTGGTGTAAACCAGTGTCGCCACCGCCACCGCCACCACAGCCCAGGGCGCGGGCACTGGCGACAGCATGGCGGTGACCGCTCCCACTGCGGTGAGTTCGGCCGTCAGGAAGCACAGCATGTACAGCACCGACAGCAGCGTCACCCACCAGCGCAGGCCACTGCCAAAGCGGTTCTGGGCGTACTCGCCAATGCTGCGCCCTTGGGGCATGCGCCGGCGGATCGCCGGGCCGCACCAGGCCAGCACCACAAAGGGCAGGGCCGCGCCCAGTGCGTAGCCCGCCACCGCCACTGGGCCCACGAAGGCGCCCACTTCAGGCGGCGCAAACAAGATCCAGGCCCCGAGGCCCGAGGCCAAAAAGGACAAACCCAAGGCTTGTGCGCCTTGAGAATTGCGGGCTGTGATGTATTCATCGAGCCCACCCGTGTGGGCCCGGGCGCGCAGCCCGATCCAGACGAACAACAACAAGGCCGCTCCCAGAGCGGCCGCAGTGGCGTACAGCATGTCGCGCTTCCTCCGCCGGTATGAGCCGGATCAGGTTCCAGGGTCTGCGCC
>CAZGDZ010000001.1:0-32520 GCA_964524855.1 uncultured Macromonas sp. | reverse complement strand
CATGGAGCTCAAAGGCAACGATAGACCTCTGATCGCAGTGGCTTGGCCGCTTTCGGCGGTTTAGCAGTCGTTCAAAGACTATGAACCGACGTCCGTTGCCAGCCTTGTAGCGACATCGATACATTTCTCAACAAGCCTGCGGCGGGAGTTGGCATGCAGCAAAGTCAAACGAACTCACGCCCTCGGTCACATCCCGCTACTGCTAGGTGGCATCGGCATGACACCATTTACAACACGACTTGAAACAGATCTTCCCCGTCTTTGATGCTTGGCACCAACGCAGACAAAACGCCAGCTCGAAGAGCACTGTAGATCACACTGCCGCCGCCCCAGTTTGTTGGCGCCAATTCAAAATTGACCCCCAAATGGTCAGTTTTCGGTTGGCGTCAACACCCTGAGGCGCCTGAAGCAGCAACTGTAAGAGTCGGGTGTACTGGAGCCCATAACCCAAGGCCTGACCAGGAACCTCGGTCTTGCGTTTGGCTTGGGATCTTGCTCTCGCGAAATTACAACGCCGAAGCGGGCCGATACCCGCTAGAAGACAGGCAACTGGAACGACTACAACGCTGGGCTCAAGACCCGAGACAGTTCACAGTCCAGCGTGAATTCGGTTTTCAAAGATGCGCCATCCGATGTGCAGCGATTTTCATCGAATGTGCCCGCACAATCACCACTCAAAAAACAACCAACACCGGTGTCGACGCAGATGAAGCGACTGCTATTAACGGTATAGCCGACGTTGATTTGACACTGTTACAAGCAACGGAAACTCTCCGAACCGTGGAAATGTAACCTGCTCAACCCCGGAAGAAAGACAAAAACGCGTCATTGAAGGCCTGCATATGGGAAACATTCAGCCCGTGTGGCGCTCCACTTATCGTCACAAGCTTGCTGTGACCTACAGCGCGATGGGTGCGCAGGCCCGAACCTTCGAAGGGTACGATGGCATCTGCGTCGCCATGGATGACCAGCGTGGGTATGGTCACTTTCCTCAAGTCAACTCTGAAGTCGGTGTTGCTGAATGAATCCATACATGCCAGCGCCGCATGCTGCGCTGACTGCTGGCACAAGGCGATGGCCGCACTGCGCTGCGCTTCGGTGACTTGCAGCACACCATTTGCCGAAAAAAACTCCTTTGTGAACTGATCGAAGAAGGCATCGCGGTCCTGATCCAAGGCACTCCTCTTTTGCTCTGCGCGCTCTGGTGTGAGCAGACCGTCCGGGTTGTCCGGAACCTGCAATAAATAGGGCGTCACAGCGGCGCCTAACACCAAACTGTGCAAACGCGATTCCCCGTGACGCGCGATGTATCGAGCTGCCTCACCTCCGCCCATCGAGAACCCCACCAGCGTGACATCCTGCAGCCCGCACTGATCCATCACGGATTGCAGATCGTCGGCCAGTGTGTCGTAGTCGTAACCAGACGCAGGTTTGTCTGAGCGGCCAAAACCCCTTCTATCGTACGCCACCACGCGATATCCGGCACTGCGCAGCGCTGATATCTGGGGCTCCCATGCTCGGGCGGACAGCGGCCACCCATGGATCAGCACCACAGGACGGCCTGAGCCACCACTGTCTTCGATGTGAAGGTGCACGGTGTCCGCAGGCGCTGCGTATACGCTGGGCGTGTCCTCCTGGTTTGCGGTGGAGCGCGCTTCGGGCCCAGCCATTGCTCCAGCAACGCCACCCAATGCAGCGCCGACCACAATCCCGACCGGACCACCTACCACACCACCTATGGCTGCGCCTGCGGCCACACCTACCACCAAACCACCACCCGTCAGAGCTGAGTTAGCCTCGCGGGTCGCTTCTTCGGGGGACAGTGCGACTTGCGCGGCGTTGTCTGGGTCTTGCGATGGAATGCCATGGCCAGGAAGGGCCTGATCGGCAATATCTTGATCAACCTCCGGTGCGGTGTTGGACAAAGGGCCATCAGATGAGCTCATGTGTTTCTCCAGAGAGTGATTCGCCGATAACGCCCACAGCAGTTTCCTCGGCTCCAGCCTCTGGCCTGCCGCTTTCAAACAGGTCCTCCTTGCTTTGCACATATTGGCGCTCACGTCTTGCGCTCAAGGATTTCTGCTTCATGGCGAGGCCTTGGTGGTTTGGAGAACAGATGTTCATCGCCAGGGGCCGTCACGTCTGTTCGCCATGCCACGGAACTTAAAGGCCTACAGGCGTGCTGTTCATGGGCCGCGACACCCCCGGGGGGCAGAGAGCCTGCGTATGGCAGCGCACAGACGTCCAAAAGCCCTGGGAATAGCCTGAAAACCGCGTATCCCACAAGCCACAGGAGACCGATATGAGTCTTGGATCCATTCTTCTTGTTGTTCTGATCTTGATGTTGTTAGGCGCCGTCCCGAGCTGGCCTCACAGCCGGTCGTGGGGCTATGCGCCCAGCGGCATTCTTGGCCTGCTCGTCGTGATCTTGCTTGTACTCATCGTGACGGGACGAATGTGAACATGGGACCAGCGCTCATGTGGCGCCTCGGTTAGCAACACTGAGTGCGAAAACAGACAGACCAAAGAACAGCGATGAGTCAAGTTTGGTGCTCCTAAATCGATACGAGGTGCCCAATGAAACCGTGCAAGCCATTCAATCTCAGGAGACCCTCATGAAAACCTTGTTGTATTGGTCGCTGGTTGTCAGCGCCTTTGGAGTTACCCCTCAGGTCAATGCCCAAGCGACATTCTTTGAGCAAGAGCGATTCGACGGTCGCACGATATCTGTTGATCGCCGCGTGTCAAACTTCCAGCGTTCCGGCTTTCGCGATGGGTTGTCATCGGCGGTGGTGCTGGACGAGCGCTGGGAAGTCTGCGAGGAAACACGCCTGCAAGGACGCTGCATGGTGCTGCGCCAGGGCCGGTATCCATCACCAGGTTCGATGGGACTGTATGGCCGCGTGGTGTCGGCCCGCATCGTACCGGCCAACGAGCATGTTGACGCGTCGCGCCTGGCTCCCGACCCAATGGCCATCTATGATTCCCGCCGTAGAGGAAGCGAGCGACTGTACAAGGTTCCGGTCACTTCGGTGCGCGCAGTCATGGGGCCGCCGGAACAGCGCTGCTGGATTGAGCGCGAGGCGATTGTGATGCCGCCGCGTTCCAATACGAACGTACCTGCAGCGCTCGCCGGAGCCCTGATAGGAGGAATTCTTGGGCATCAAGTGGGAGGCGGCAGCGGCCAAGACATTGCAACTGTAGGTGGCGCCGTGGCCGGCGCAGTGGTCGGATCGCGGCTAGGTGGCAGAACGCAAGACACGACAGCGCAGACCCAAGATGTGCAGCGCTGTTCCACCATGCCAGCCAGCGGCGTACCTGATCACTGGGAAGCAACGTACACATTCCGCGGACAAGAGCACCGGATTCAGACCGCAACGCGGCCTGGGGATACGGTGATGGTCAATCGGCGCGGCGAACCCCGCTCGTGAGCGGGTCAAGCCGTGTTTACAGCGGCGCCTGCCCGTTTGGCGGGCGGGTGCCGTAGAACGAGTGGATGCTGGCCTCCCACTTCTCATCGGCCATGTCGGGCCAGTGCTTCGGATCAAAGCCTGGGGCGTTCTCGAGCTTTTCGCGCTTGACGTCGAGCACGAAGCACTTCTTGTCAGTGTCCAGCGTCATGGCGCCCCAAGGTACGGCAAAAAGCTTTTCTCCCATCCCCATGAAAAAGCCCCCGAAGGACAGCACGGCATAGCTGACACGGCCAGTGCGCATGTCCAACATGATTTCCTTGATGTCGCCCAGGTCGAGAGACTCCTTGTTGTAGACGTCGTTACCAATCAGCGTCTTGGCGCCCATGAGGTACGGTCCAGGTCCGTGACGCGCATCAGGTCCAGAACCTGAGGCAGTCGTTGACTGCGCCGTCGAGAACATGCTTGGATCATTGGATGTCATTTGAATCACCTTTGGATATAGACAGTTTCAAGCGCAAGCAGCTTGGCTTGCCGTGTTCACACTAAGGTGATGCGAGGGTTGCGTCTGTACGCTTTCAGACATTCGAATGCAGCCGCGCGCAAAACGAACCCTCAACCAAAGTCTGGCTCCCTGACCATGATCGGTTCACGAGAACCTGCAGCGCTTCTTTTTCGAACGGCTTCGTCGATTTCAAGCATATGATCCAGATAGATTTGCAGCGGGTCTGGGTTCGGGTCGCCACCTCTGTAGCGGTAACGCAAGACAGCACTCGAGATGCTGGCCCCCAGATAGCTCCCTTCCGCTTCCACCCAGAACCGGACGGAACCAGATGCGGCATCAAAATAGGCGTCATCTTTCATATCGTCTGTTGGCTGAGCGCCATGGCGGGGCGGCGGGCTACCCCTCGGCTCACCTTATCAGTGGATATGAATGGGGCGGCTGCAGCACCGACGTTGAGCGTGCTCTTCATCTCCTGGGCTAGCCGTTGGGCGAACTCCCTGGCCCTTGCCAGTGAAGCGGATTCGACCAGCACACGCACCACGGGCTGGGTGCCAGAGGTCCGCAATAACACACGCCCGACACCGTTGATTTCTTTGTCAGCACGTTCCTGGAATGGCGAGATCCAGTCTTTGTCCAGAGGCACCAGCCCGGCCGCAATGGGCACGTTGACGAGGTACTGCGCGTTCATGCAAAGGTCATCGCACCACTGAGCCAGCGTACGACCGGACCTTTTGAGTGCGGCGATCACACGCAGTGCGGCCATCACGCCATCGCTCGTGCTGTGCCAGTCCAACCCGATCAAATGACCAGAGCCTTCTCCTCCCAGACGCCAGCCTCGCTGCTTGAGCATTGTTTTGACGTGTCTGTCTCCGACCGCAGCGCGCTCAAAAGGCACGCCTCGCCGCAGCAAGGCCCGCTCCAGCCCTTGGTTGCTCATCATCGTTCCCACCACGCCACCTTGAAGACGGTCATTGATTTGAGCGTCCACGGCCAAGACGTACAGAAGTTCGTCGCCACCATAAATACGGCCTGCGGCATCAGCCATCACAAGCCTGTCGCCGTCACCATCCAGCGCAACCCCCAGGTCGGCGTGGTGTGCCAGTACGGCTCGCGCCAAATGCCTGGGAACAGTGGCCCCGACTTTGCTGTTGATGTTGACGCCGTTGGGGGAAATGCCTTCCGCAATCACATCCGCACCCAGCTGTCTAAATACCGCTGGAGCCACCTTGTGACAAGCGCCATGGGCGGCATCCACCACGATCTTCAGGCCACGCAGGCTGATGCCTCCTTGCAAGGCATGCTTGCAGAAGTCGATGTAATGCACCCCTGCATCCGGCAAGCATCTCGTCACGCCTAGCCGGGTAGAAGGCACGCAAGGCAAAGGACCGCTCATGGCAACCGCGATGGCCTGTTCCTGATCGTCGGGCAGCTTGTCGCCCTCGGCCGAGAAGAACTTGATGCCGTTGTCGTGAAACGGGTTGTGTGATGCACTGACCATCAAACCTGCCTGGCAACCATGCTGCCGCGTCAGGTAAGCAACGCCCGGGGTAGGAATTTCGCCACACAAGACCGTATCCACCCCGGCTGCGGCAAGACCCGCCTGCAAAGCCGCCGAGAACATGGGAGCCGATGCACGGGTGTCAGTACCGATCATGACGGATGGTCGAAAACCTCTTGCTCTGCGCGGTGCAGTGATCACCTGCCCCACTGCGTGCCCGAGCTGCACGATGGTCTGTGGCGTCATGGGCTCCACACCCACACGAGCGCGGACACCATCGGTGCGGAACTGTTTTTGTATGCTCATGGGTATCCCTTCAATGGATGGGCCGCCGCCGCACAGGACCACAGCCGGATCATAGAAAAGCTGGACCATAGAAGGTGTGACGTTTGAGGTCTGTGCGCTGGCGTACCTGTTGCACCGTGTTCGCCAGCGCACAGACCCCGCCAGGCTCGAGCCGCACCATGCGTCCACTAACCCACCGGACGATTTCGTGCCACCTTACGTACCTTCCCAACGCAGATTGACGCCCCTTGGAACTTGGACGCCGTGGTCGTGGCCAAAGTGGTTGGTGCTTGGATGCGGTTGCGCACTGGCGGCGCACGCCAACGCGCAGGGGCTGGACGACGCAGGGCTGCTGACGAACTGGGGGAAGCGGCCTCTGGTGGTGATGCTGGCAGCGAGCCTGGGCCTCATCGTGCTGATCATGATGGCCTATGGCGTACGCCACCTGCTGTTCACCATGAACCGTCTCTTTGGGCACCAGCGCCACCCCTATATAGACATCGACACCGCACAGTGGCCGCAGATCACCGTCTTCATTGCAGCGCACAACGAAGAGAAGGTGATCGCCGGTTGCATGGACGCGTTGCTGCAGACGGACTACCCAGAGAACAGGGTCAAGATCGTGCCTGTCAACGACCGCTCTAAAGATGGCACCCGCGCCATCATCGACGCGTATGCAGACCGCCATCCGACGCGGATTTTTGCTTTTCATCGAAGCGGCGGCAAGCCCGGAAAGTCGGCAGCCCTGAAGGACGCGCTGGTCTGTGCCGAAGGGGACATCGCCATCATTTTTGACGCGGACTACATACCGGGCCGCGGTTTGCTCAAGCAGCTGGTAGCCCCCTTCTTTGACCCCGAGGTGGGCGCGGTCATGGGCCGCGTGGTGCCGCTCAATGTGGGCGCCAACCTCCTCACACGGATGCTGGACCTGGAGCGCGCCGCGGGCTACCAGGTAGATCAGCAGGCGCGCATGAACCTGCACGGTGTACCGCAATACGGGGGAACCGTGGGCGGCATCAGGCGCACGGCCATGGCCGCCGTGGGCGGTTGGCACGACGACACCCTGGCAGAGGACACCGACATCACGTTCCGGCTGTTGATAGCGGGATGGAAAACCATCTACAACAACCGCGCAGAGTGTTACGAAGAAGTTCCCGAAGAATGGCCGGTACGCATGCGCCAGATCAAGCGCTGGGCCAAAGGCCATAACCAGGTTCTGTACCGGTATGGCTGGAAGCTTTTGATGAGCAAAAAAACATCGCTGCGCGAACGTGTCGACGGAACGATGTTGTTGCTGGTCTTCATGATGCCCCCGGTGCTGCTACTGGGCTGGGTGGCCGCGCTTTCGCTGTATTACCTCAACGCCGGGACCATGGTCGCTCTGTTCATCCCACCGATGGCCCTGGTGGCTTATGGCGCCCAGGGCAACTTTGCCGCATTCCATGAAATTGTGATCGCCGTGCTGCTGGACGGGCACCGCCGCCGCATCCGGCTGCTGCCCGTCAATCTGCTGTGTTTCGTTGCCAGCCTGTTCGCAATTTCGTCGGCCCTGGCGGAGTCTGTGATGGACCGCCTTCGTGGCCGCGAAATGGTGTGGCACAAGACTGCACGCTACCGAAAGACCTCTTCATGAATGACGCACTGCAAAGTCTGTTGCCCAATTTTTTGCTGTTCGCACTGGTATGCGGCACCTTGTTGCTGCTGCCATTCGTGCCCGCCTGGCGAGAATGGCGCCACCCCAGCGACTGCACCGCGCTGAGGGTTTCAGCCAGCTTGACCAGTGACACCAGATACCTGGCACAGCAGTTCCGCGCGCAGATCGAGGCACGGCTTGCGGCTGGGGCGCCGCAAGTCCATGGCAGCGCGGACACGTTCAATGGCCCGGGCCTGCGCCCCATCATCAGCACCCAGGCACTGCGGTTGCGCGCCGACACCATCATCCACACGCCCCTTTACGCGGCAGCCGATGTGGAGGCGGCCGCCCGAACCGAGTTGCGAGAACTTTTGTGTGTGGGAAGTCTGACGCTGGGCCCTTACAGCCGCATCAGCGGCTGGGCACACGCCGACCAGGAAGCGGTACTGGGCGATGCGTGCTTGACGGTGCGGCGTTTGTCTTCAGGCGTGTCCATCAACTTGGGCGTTCGATGCTGCTTCGAGCGGTTGCACGCACCCACCCTTCGTTTTGGGCACGTACCGGTGTCTGCCGCTGCCCCTCATGACCCGGGGCAGGCAACCTTGCATTTGCTGCGCCGCATACCTGGCGCCCAGCGCTGGAGCAACGACGCATGGCGCATTGATGGCGATTGCGATATTCCTGCCTGGCACCACTTCATCGGCTCGCTGGTGGTGACAGGGACACTGCGCGTGGGTGAAGGCGCCCTGATCGAGGGCAGCGTAAAAGCGCACAAGGGCATACGTGTGGGGGCTGAGGCGCAGATCACCAAAGCCGTCGTCTGTGAGGGTGCCATCCACCTGGAGCGGAATGCCATGGTGGGTGGTCCGCTGGTGTCAGAAACCCACGTTCTGTTGCTAAACCGCGCACGGGTGGGCTCTATGCATGCGCCCACCACGGTGAGCGCCACGCACATACTGATCGCCTCAGGTGTGACCACGCACGGCACGGTGTGGGCACGAAAGGCCGGCGTGGTTTTGGGGTCGGCATGAAACGTTTTATTTTGTCTTTTTTGGCAATGGCCATGTGGGTGACCGTGAGCCCGGCGTTGGCCGCGGAACGCAAGCCCGTACTGGACCTTACCGGCTACGCCGACGCTTCGGGTGCGATCTCGGTTCAGCGCGGCGGCGACACCGTAGACCCCTACTTCACACTGCAGGCGCTGTTGCTGGCACAAGCCAACGGGTTGGACACTGCGGCTCTGGCCGCTGCCTGGGGCGAATGGCTGCTGTTGCGGCAAAAGCCCGATGCCACGTTTGACAGATATTGCCGCAATGGGCCTGTTTGGGCGGCCTGCAAGACCGCCGATGCCGACGATTCGTTGCTGGGGCTGTGGGTGGTTTTCGCAGACAGCCTGCCCGCTTCGCAACGTTCGCGGCCGGCGTGGGTGCGCAGCCGTGCCGCAGCAAGGACTGCCCTGGCGCGCCTGGTAGACCCCGCCCGTGGTGTCTATCTGGTATCCCCTGTCTATCAGCACGGGCTGTTCATGGACAACCTGGAACTCTGGGCGCACAACGCCACCCATCCCAGTTCAACCAAAACGCCGAAAACCAGCTTCACGCAAGCCATCGTTTCCACATTCTGGGACAAGGAGCGCCAGCGTTACCTCGTGTCAACCCAACCAGGCCAGCGCGATACGGCGCACGCGTTCTACCCGGATGCTGTTGCACAGGTATTCCCATTGCTGGTGAACTTTCCTCACCTGCCCGGAGGTGCCAGGGCGTATTACCACGCGTGGATGGCCGAGCATCGCAGCGAATGGCTGGCACAGGTTCACCATGACTTTGCCTGGGGGCTGATCGCCATCGCAGCGTTGCAACACGAAGACCTGGCGTCAGCACGTTGCTGGCTGCAGGTCGCGCTGCCCTACCGGCATACGGTTCATTGGACGGTGACGGATGAAGTGGTCGCACAAATTCTGAACGCACGCGCCATACAGGCCAGCGTAGACAAAGCCGGCTGCCCCCAGCGACCGGTTGACAACCTGGCACCCAGACCACAATGAACACCCCATCCATGACACGGCTGACCCCCGCCCAGCAGAATGCGCTGTTGAGTGCGCAGGAGGAACTGCAACTCGCCCGCATCGCGCTGGAAGGCGCCGGGCCCCACCGAAGCCTGCTGCGGACCGGGTGGAACACCACCACGTTGCTGGGTGTTGTGCTGATGTCCACCGTGCCCATGGCTGTGCTGCTGATGCTGCACAGGCCGCTGATGACGTTGTGGCACAACCTGCTGCTGTGGTGGGCCGAGCGGCTGGCACTGCCTTTGACGCATGCGGCTGTGGACGGAGAGTCGACACTGGTATGGCTGGCCGGGAGTGCCCACGCGCAGTTGCCCAGCCCATTGACCGGCACAGTTACAGCCGCCTTGATTGTGGGCGCCTATGTGGCCACATACGCACTCAGTGACCGGCAACTGCCCATCAAGTACGTGGTGCGCGTACTGTGTTTCGTTCAAGCCAGCGCGCTGATCTTCTTCCTGATGGTGCCGTCGCGCTTCGCCCACACGCTTTCCGGGTACTTGTCTGCCACGCTGGACGCAGGCTTTGCCTTGATGTTGGTGTTGCCCGTGCTGCTGGCTTTTGGCTGGGGTGTGCTGCGGGTGCCGACTCATCAGAAGCTGCTCTACCCCGCGTTGCTGGTGGGCTACTTTGTATTGATGGTGCCACACAAGGCGCTGCTGCATTTGCTGATACTGCAACAGTTTTCGGTCTTGTTCATGCCCATCATGTACATCTTTTTCGGCGCCATGCTGGACCTCATGATTTTTGTGGCCCTGTACTCGTGGCTGGCCAGCATGGCACCCGCGGATGCGATCTCGAACGAGGTGAAAACATGATGCATTTGCGTCACTCAAAAGTTCTGAGCTGGTGGACGCTGGCGGTTGTGCTTGCCCTGTGCAGCGCGTGGGCGATTGGACGCGTCTTGTCCAGCGAAAACAACGGAACCGTGGTGCTGCTTTTGCCTGATGCAAGCGCCCGCAATCTTCCGGTGGCCCAAGCCTGGCAGGACGCAGCACAAGAGGAAGGCCTCTCAATCACCACAATGACCGACGACGAGTTCATGCGGTTTGGTGGCAATCGGCGCCATATCGCCGGTGTGCTGTTGCCCGACTCCGTCCACCGGGAGGCCTCCGACCTCCTGATCACCCAGCTGTACGACTACGTGCATGGCGGGGGGCGGTTGTTTCTCACGTTCGACGCAGGCGTAACCGCTCAGCACCAGGACGGCTATGTAGGCCAGGAGTCGCGGCTGTCGCGATTGGTTGGCGTACGCTACGCCATGTACCAGGATCTGCGCGAGAGCACCTATGCCGTGGACAGGGTGCTGGGCAGCCGCGCCGCAGAACAGCACCTCGGCCTGCAGCCGGGCAAGCTGGACTTCAAGCACTCGGTGCTGCCCCCCTTGGGCGAGCTGACGACCTACGGCTACCAGAAACTCCGCTATCCGCAGTTTCAGACCCAGGTCACTGCAGCAAACGAAACGCGCGTGCTGCTGCAGTCGCCCACCGGCACGGTGGTGGTAGCGCAGCGCCGCTTCGGTGACGGCGAGGTTCTGTTTGTCAATTTGCCCCTGGGCTACCTCAAAACCCGCACAGACGGCTACCTGCTACACAGACTGCTGAACCACTTCGCTGTTGGAATGCTGCTTCAACCCCGCCTGGCACCGGTTCCTCAGGGTATGGGGGGCATGATCCTGAACCTGCACATCGACTCAAACGCAGCGCACCAGCCGCTGCTGGAACTTGAACGGGACGGCTGGTTTGGCGGTGGCCCCTACTCGCTGCACTTCACGGCAGGTCCGGACACGTATGCGCATGGCGACCGGATGGGTCTGAACCTGGACAACAACCGCGAGATGCAGGCGTTCATCAAGCGACAACTCGCCCGCGGACACGAGATAGGAAACCACGGTGGCTGGGGCCACAACATCTTCGGCGACAACGCGAACGCCAGCAACCAAGATGAATACCAGCCCTATCTGGTGCGAAACCACGACAGTGTGTCCCACATCATGCAGCAGCCCGCGCGCAGCTATTCAGCACCCATGGGCAACCAACCCATCTGGAGCACCCACTGGCTGGAGGAACAAGGCTTCAAGGCCTATTACTTCACTGGTGACAACGGCCTGGGGCCGACCCGTTCTTACTACGAGGGGCACCGGCCGAACTCGCACCTTTGGGCATTTCCAGTGACGAACTTTCACCAGATTGCAACCTTCGAGGAGCTAGACCAGCCGACCTTGCCCCGCAGCGATGAGGACATTGCCCGGTTTCTGGAAGAGCTGGCGAATCATGTGGCAGATACCCGGGTGGCACGGCTGTTCTACTTTCACCCACCGGCTGCGGAGGAGTACGGGCACGTGCTTGACCGCCTGGACCGGCAGACCAAGGCACTGGCAGCCCAAAAACGATTCCGCTGGTACACGATGGAGAAGCTAGCCGACTTCTTGGATCGACGTGAGCTGGTGCAGTGGCAGATCGTTGCGCATCCGGGCAAACGGGAACGGAAACTGGTTGCGAAGACAACAGGCGACCTGCAGGAGATGAGCTGGATCTTTCCGCTGGAGACGGCCAGCGGGTTCGATGTGATTGAGGGCAACGCCACAACGCATCGGGATGCCGCCAACTGGATAGTGACCGCGGACAAGGGTCAAACACTGGTGGTCCAGATCCTGCCGGGCAGCGCTCCTACAGAGGCTTATTGAGCAGCGTGCAAGACGCTGACCAAGTGCGGCTTGAACACAGGGCGACACACAGCAGCTGGAACGAACCAACGGCCTATGTCTGCCAGCGCACCGACGCCTTGACGCCACAGACTTACAAACCCAAGTGTGCATTCAGCGCAAACCGTTCCACCAAAGGAAAGACTCTCATGAAAACTGTTTTCACTGTACGCGTTCTTGGGCTGGCAAGCCTGAGCATATTCACCGTTACTTCAGTGCTGGCGCAGGACGCGAGCCACTACTACGGTGGAGTGGCCGTTGGGAGTTCCCGAACAGACCTCAACGCATCTCGCGTCACCGAGGGCCTGCTGCCAGGCGTGAGTGCATTGACCACGACCACGGACAAAAAAGACACCGCATACAAGCTGTTCGGGGGCTACCAGTTCAATCGCAACATCGCCTTGGAAGGCGGCTACTTCAACCTGGGCAAACAAAGCTTCACCGCGAACACTTCGCCCGCAGGCACGCTGGCTGGAGAAACCAAGGTCCACGGCGTGAACCTGGATCTGGTGGGCACGATGCCGCTGACGCAGCGATTCTCGGCACAGGCGCGTATTGGCGCCCAACACGCCTGGTCACGCAGCAACTTCAGTGGAACCGGGGCTGCCTCAGCGGTGCCAACCAGCAGCAAGAACAACGACACCAACCTCAAAGTGGGTTTGGGCGTGCAGTACGAAATCACCCCGGCTGTGTGGGTGCGGGCCGACGTGGACCGCTACCGAATCAAGGACGCCGTTGGCAGCCACAACAACGTGACCGTGGCGTCCATGAGTCTGGTCATTCCGTTCGGCCGAGTTGCCCGAACTCCAGTGGCGGCAGCGCCTGACTACCCGGTGTACTCAGCCCCGCTGGCTGCGGCGGAACCGCCACCTGCAGCGCCCGCTGTCACGGCGGCACTGCCGCCAGCGCCTGTCGCGCCTGAGATTCAAAGAGTGCGCTTGTCTGCTGACACGCTGTTCGGTTTCGATCAGGCCAACGTTCAACCGGGCCCAGAGCTGGACACCCTCAAGAACCGGGTGGCAAACACGCGTGTTGACTCGATCACGGTAGAGGGACACACAGATCGCATCGGCTCGGCCGCCTACAACCAGATCCTGTCAGTCAAGCGCGCCGAAGCGATGAAGTCCTATCTGGTTACGCAAGGCGGACAAGACCCCACAAAAATCACTGCACTGGGCAAAGGCGAAAGCCAGCCGGTCACCCAGGTTTCTGACTGCCCCGACTCGATGCCACGCACCCAGCGGATCGCCTGCTTGCAACCGGACCGCCGGGTCGAAGTGGAAGTCACGGGTTCTCGCTAAAAGCAAAGGAAGACTGCCATGACCGAGCAAAACACCAACGCCAAACAAATGGCCAACGCCGCAGGCCAAGCCCTGCAGGAGGGCGCTCCGGCGCTGAAACATGCCGCCGAGCGCATCAGCGACCTGGCCAGTGAGGGCATGGAGGCAATTCGCGATACCTCGCGTCAGTGCCGGAGTCAGCTCATGGACGCATCAAGCAATGCCATTTCACACATCAGGCACCGCCCCGTCCAGTCGATCTTGATTGCGGCATTGCTGGGGGCTACTGCGGTTACCCTCGTCAGCATGTTGCGCCGCCGCCACTGAAGCGACTGTCAGCGCCTGGGGCGGACCCCGGAACCTCAGGCGCTTTCATCACCTTCTGGTTGGTTGTGGAATGCAAACTGGCACTGGCGCAACCTGGCTTTGCTCAAAGCCCGATCGGCCTGTTCCAGAAGCTGCATGGCATTTATTGAGTCACCCTGGCGGTATGTGGCAATGCCCATGCCAGGCATGACTTGGAGATGCAATGCGCCGAGTTGGATGGGCTGGGCCATGACCCCGTTGAGCTTCGTGGCCACGCTGCGTACCTGTTCCAGGGTGGTCACGTTGGCCAGCAGGCAAGCGAACTCGTCTCCACCCATGCGCGCAACGGTATCTCCCTCACGCACGGCCTGAGCCAGTCGAGTGGCAATCACTTGCAGCACCCAGTCCCCGATCGCATGGCCATGCCTGTCGTTGACCCGCTTGAAGTGGTGCAGATCGATGAACAACACCGCCAAGAACGAAGCACCTGTGGCTTGGCATGCCATGGCCTTCGCCAAGTGGGCCATGAACGTCTGCCGGTTGAGCAACATGGTCAGCGCGTCGTGACTCGCTATGTGCAAGGCTTGGTGCTGCCCTTCGCGGGTTTCCTGCAACGCGGACGTAGCTTGGACCAAGGAAGCCCGGGTCACCGAAAGCTCAAGCTCCAAGCGCTCGGCCCGTTGCTGCTCCTTGAGCAAGCACAAATAAATCCAGTTCAGGGAAGGCGCGGCCCCGTCTCGGCCCGCAGCCTCCACTTTCGCCCATCCGGTGCTGTTGTTTGACATTGTTTACGGTCAGCAGTTCAGGTCTGTCGGGCAACCGCCCTGGTATGTGGACATCGTAGAGACATCGACCTTGAACTTCGGTACGCTGCCGAACACAGTCAGTTTCGGCGGTTGAACGCTATGGGAGCAGTTGCTCAGACGCTGGGCAAAGAACCAGCAGGCAGCCCGTGCCCGCGGGATCGACACTGGCTATTGCCGTGACCGTAGACAGAGCAGGATCCTGACCCTGCAGCACCAAGACCGCCGAACGGGTGGCATTTTCATGCAGGACGAGTGCAAGCAACTGGTGCAAAGCCACACAACTGGGTGCCGTGAGAAAACGATCCAGCCGCTGCCCGATCAAGGCCTCACGCGCCAAGCCGAGTTGTTGTGCACCTTTCGCATTCAGTTCAAGCAACTGCGCCAGCGGGTCAACCACCAAATAGGCAAAGGGCGCAGCGTCGAATAGCTGCACTTGGCGGGCCAAAGCGGTCTCCAGCTCGGCGCTGGCGGTGCGCAAGTCTTCCGCCTGCAAGTCCAACTCGACCTGGTGCACCTGCAACTCGTGCAGCAGGGCCAGGGCATTGGAAGCGGTTTCAGGCGACGAGGCTAAGTCGTGAAGCACGCGCAACGCATTGGCCGCGCTGGCGTGGGTGTCGTCCAGCCCCACAGGGCGTATCAGACTGGACTGTGCCCTGGCGCGCAACTGGACTGGATTGCTGGGCTTGAGCGTGGTAGTAGGCATATAACCTTCGCGGCGGCAGAATACCGCTCAAGATTTACTATAGCCCTCGCGCAGGCGAAACTCCAGTTCTTTCGACTTGGTGATGTCAACAAACGTAAGCACCGCGCCCTGGATCATGTTGGTGAGCGTTCGGTAGGGCATGATGCGGACCGAGAACCAATGCCCGTTGGAGGTCTCGACTTGTTTCGTGCTGGACACCAAGGTACGCAGCGTCTCCTGAACATCACTGTGGAGCTCCGGGTAGGTAAGCGTACTGGCCAAGTCGCTCAGCGGCCGCCCGATGTCACCGTCGCGCAGATGAAAGATGCTGGTGGCCTGCTCGGTGAAGCGCCTCACGTTCAACTCATTGTCCAGAAACAGCGTGGCAATGTCGGTGCTGTTGAGCAGGTTCTGCATGTCGCTTTGCGCGAGCGAGAGGTCGTCAAGCTTGGTCTGCAGCTCTCCGTTGATGGTTTGCAACTCCTCGTTCATGGATTGCGCTTCTTCCTTGGAGGTGGTCAGCTCCTCGTTGGCCGACTGCAGTTCTTCATTCGCGGATTGCAACGACTCGTTAGCTGCCTGCAGCTCCTCCTGAGAAGCCTGCATTTCCTGGCGCAGTGCACGAATTTCCTCATTGGCCCGCGCCAGAGCTTGCGCCATGGCAACGGCATCGGCAGAGGTATTTGCTGCATGTTTGGACCGGCTCCTCTTGGGGACAGCCACTTCCCGGAAAACCACCATGGCCATGCCCTGCAGTGCCTGGGGTTCTTTGACTGCCTGAACAGTGATGTTCAGCACGTGCGAACGGTCCTCGTCCAGCTGCAAACCGGTCAACTCCACGGAGCCGCGCTCTTGCAGCGCCTGGCGCAGTGCCTCTGCCAGCTGGGTGCGTATGCCGGGGCGGGCCATCACATGGATATTCCAGTTGGCCTTGCCTGCTGCGGGCTCCAGGTAGCGGCCGGTGCGCCCGCTGATGTAGGTGATGTCGCCGGCCGAGTTCACCAGCACGGCGGGTGGAGAAAACGCCTGCAGCAGCAGCTGGTCGGCCAGGGCCTGCAGGTTGCCTGCGTGCGTGGGGGATTTGGACACAAGGGTCTCCGGCACCGTCTTGCGCGACGGCGAATGGCGATTGATGGGGAAATCGATGACACCCGCACTCGAAGCGTGATCGTTGCGCACGTAAAGCCGCGACTTGGCGTTCAGCGGAGTGAACAACGATTGCGTGCGTCCCACGGTCTCGGAGCCGCCCAGCAGCAGCACACCATGAGCGCGGAGGCTGAAGTGGAACAACGGCATCAAGCGGTGTTGCAACGCTGCCTTGAAGTAGATCAATACATTGCGACAGGACAGCAGATCGAGCTTGGTGAAGGGGGGATCGAGGATGACATCGTGCTGCGCGAACAACACCATGTCGCGAATGCTTTTGCTGACCTGAAAGCCCCCGTCTTGCTCGGTGAAGAAAAGAGTGCGGCGGCCGGGGTCCATGCCATCCAGTGCCTTGGCCGGGTACCAGCCTTTGCGCGCCACGGCGATTGCGTCGGCGCTCAGGTCTGTGGCAAAGATCTGCAAGGTGTGGTGCTCCGCGCCTGGCGTGGCGCGCTGCACCTCCCGAAACACCATGGCCAACGAGTAAGCCTCTTCGCCAGTAGAACAGCCCACCACCCAGGCCCGTAGATGGGATGGAGCATGGGTTTGCACCATCAGTTTGGGAAACACCGTTTCCTTCAGATCAAGCCATACCGATGGGTCGCGAAAGAAACTCGTCACACCGATCAGCATTTCGGCAAACAACAGATCAAGCTCGCCTGGGTTGTTTTGCAAGAATGTGACGTAGGTCTCCAAAGAGTCCAGGCCGTGCACCAGCACACGCCGTTCAATCCGGCGCAGCAAGGTGCTCGTCTTGTAAAGCGACAAATCGTGCTTGCAGTGATCACGCAGGAGGCCAAGAATGCTGTCAAGCGCCTGCGGGGCGTGCTTTGGCAGCGGCTCAACGCCCTGGGGAGTCAGCTCTGTCTGGGCGATGGCCGCGCAGATGCGCTGGGGCAGTTCTCTCGGTGGCGCCACAACAAGAGCGCAGCCCGAAGCAATGGCACTTTGGGGCATGGAGTTGAATTGTGCGGAACTGGGGTCCTGCGCAAAGGTAAGACCACCTTGGCGCTGGATTGCCTGCAGGCCTCGCGTGCCGTCCGACCCCATGCCAGAGAGAATCACCCCAATCGATTGATCCCGCTGCTCTTGCGCCAGCGAATGAAACAGCACGTCAACAGGCAAGCCCAAGCCTCTAGGCTGTCGCACGCGACTCAGATGCAACCGCCCCTGCGCGAGCGTGAGCTCACGTCCTGGGGGAATGACGTAGACGGTGTTGGGCTCCACCGCCATGGCTTGCGACGCTTCACGAACCGGGAGCGTGGTGACTCGCTGCAACAGTGTCGCGAGCATGGCCTCGTGCGTCGGGTCCATGTGCTGCACGACAACGTAGGCCAATCCACTGTTTGCGGTAACGTTGGCAAAAAGCTCTTCCAGCGCTGCCAACCCGCCTGCCGATGCACCCACCCCGACGATGCGTGTGGCACCTGACCTGCCATGGTTACGGTAAGCGTTGCTTGGGCCCATGCAATAGGTATGTGGCGTTGTGGACGGAGGGCCCTAGACGGCTATCTTGGCGGGCAACAACCGATCGTACTCCGTCTTGACGACTTGGTAACACTCGCAGGTACGCCGCTCCAGTCCGGGGCGATCCAATACCGTGATGTGACCACGGGCGTAGCGTATCAAACCGGCGCGCTGCAGCTTCAAGGCACTTTCGGTCACGCCCTCACGGCGCACACCCAGCATGTTCGCAATCAGCTCCTGGGTCATGATCAGCTCGTTGCCATTCAGGCGGTCCAGGCTCATCAACAACCAGCGGCACAGTTGCTGGTCAACCGTATGGTGCCGGTTGCATACCGCGGTCTGGGCCATCTGGGTGATCAAGGCCTGGGTATAGCGCATGAGCAGATGGGTCACGGCTGGCAACGCGTCAAACTCATCCTTGATGGCTTGAGCACGCATGCGCAAACCCTTGCCAGAACTTTGCACCACTGCACGGCTGGTGGTCGACTCGCCCCCCATGAAGATTGAGATGCCCACCAAACCCTCATTGCCCACTACAGCGATCTCGGCAGAAGCGCCGTCCTCCAGCACGTAAAGCAAGGAAACGATGGAATCCAGCGGGAAATAAACATGTTGCATGGTTCTTCCCGATTCGCAAAGCACCTGCCCTAATGGAAAATCCACCAGTTCCAGTTGTGGCAACCAACGCTGCCAAATGATTTCAGGTAAACAAGCCAGCAACCGGTTGTCCCGGCGGTTGGAGTTGCAATCCATGCGTTTCCTCCCTGTGTATTGCGAAATAAAACGCAACAAGGTAATGAGCAAAATCGCTTTTTAAAACGCTCCAAAATGCAACATTAATACTCTGCCGGTGTAGCGTATGTGCGCTGGCGCACCAATTGAGCATGCTACGCCAAATATGCAGTTTTTGCGAGATGGTAGTACTTGGTGGTTTTTGGACTCTTAGCGAGTCCTGACAAGAAAGCACTTTGCTCATTCCTGCGGTGAAACCAAAACATTCCTGGACACCGAATAGATGTGCCAGACCGCGATGAACATCGCAGCAATTACCGGACCAAGGATCAAGCCATTCAGGCCAAACAGCGTGATGCCGCCAAGCGTGGCCATCATCACGAGGTAACCGGGCATGCGCGTGTCTCGCCCACCCAGAATGGGGCGCAGAACGTTGTCTAGCAGACCAATCACCAGCGCGCCAAAAGCCAGCAAAACAAGACCTTGCCACAAGGCGCCCGTGGCAAGAAAGTACAGCACCATGGGCAGCCATACCAGCGCTGCCCCCAACACGGGAAGAAGCGACAGGAAGGTCATGAGCACACCCCACAGCAGCGCTTCGCCCACCCCAAGAAACCAGAAAGCCAACCCACCAAGGCCCCCTTGAATGACGGCCACCAACAGGCTGCCTTTGACCGTCGCCCGGATGACGGTGGTGAACTTTTCGATCAAGACCTGCTGGTGCGCCGGCGCCAACGGAATCGCCCGCCGCAGTTCCAGCACCGTCTGCTCGCCGTCACGAATCAGGAAGTACGCAAGGTATAGGGTAATGACCAAGCTGACGACAAACCCCAGCGTGTTCTGCCCGATATTGAGAGCGTTCGTCGCTATCCACTGTATGCCCTGCGCAAACCCGGCGTCGAGCCGTTGCTGCAAGGCTTCAACGTCAGCCAGACCAATCCGCTCCAGCACCACCAATGCCCAGCCAGGCAACATGGCAAACCAGGCGTAAAAGTAGCGCGAGGGTTTCCATTCACCGGACTGGATGCGGGCATAGCCGCCTGAAGCCTCCATGGCCACCAAAGTGGTGACGATGGCAAGGGGCAGCACCACGATGAGCAGTGCCACGCACAGCGTGACCAGAGCTGCCAACGTGCGCTGATACCTTAGACGCGGCAACATCCAGCGAAACAATGGCGAGAACATCAACGCGATGATGATGCCCCACATGATCGAGCCGAAAAAGGGCCGCAGGACCCACGCAAAGGCCAGGGTCGCCCCGGTCAACAGCAGCCACATCGACCCGTTTTGCTGGTGGGACTGCGGGGATGCCCCTGACGGAGGTGGCGGCTGCATACCCCTCGCTTAAAGCCGCCGCCCCTGGATCAACCGAAACAGAATCACCACCACGGCAATTACCAGGAGGATGTGGATGTAGCCCCCCAAGGTGTAGGAAGAAACCAGCCCCAGCAACCACAGGATCACCAGAATAAGTGCGATTGTTCCAAGCATTGCATGTTCCTTTGCATGATCGTGCACTCGTTCAGGTTGCGCCGCATGGCGCACCGCGGTGCTTCGATAGGGAGTCTTGCTGCGCAGGCGGGCGCCGTCTGTGCGCCACGGTACGCAACAGGCAAGTGTTGTCAGGGCCCTCTATGCACATGAGTTGCCCGTTGGCCGCGCTTGGGTGCGGTTGCGCACAGACAGCAGCGCACATCGGCGTAGCCTTGCATCACCTGCTGGCCATGTTGTGTCCCCAAGCCAGAGGAAGACGCGAGACCAGTGTGAGCTGCCACGCGTACCCTGATGCATCACTCAAAAGAGGCTCTTCATGACCATTCGCACTCCCCTTATCGCGGCCGTTGCGGCCCTGGCGTTGCTCACCATGTCTGGTTGCGCGGTCACTCGCGGCCAGGAGACTTTGGGTGCTTATGTGGATGACACCACCATCACGACACGAGTGAAGTCCCGCTTCTTCGAAGACAAGGATGTTGCAGGCTCGTCCATCAGCGTAGAAACACTCAACGGCACGGTGATGTTGTCTGGCTTTGCGAAGAACGCGCTGGAAAAGCAACGCGCGGAAAGCATTGCGCGCTCCGTCAGCGGCGTGCGTGCTGTGAGAAACGAAATCTTGATCCGTCCCTGAACACAGTGCATGGGCAAATGCCCATGCTTTCACATCAAGGGACAAACACCCATGGAATGGAACATGCTGCAAGGCAGCTGGAAACAACTGTCAGGCAAAGCACAGGAACAGTGGGGCAAGCTGACCCGCAACAACCTGTACGTACTGTCTGGCCGCCGAGACCAGCTCGCAGGAAAACTGCAAAAAATTCGCGGTTCGCTCAGCGACAGCGCTGACAAGCTGCCGTCTGCGGAAGCACCCAAAACCGCTCAACGCTGGTTCGAACCCTGAACTGGTCAGGTGTAAAGGCTGCTGCGGCAGCCCCGTCCGCTTCACTGCTTGCCATCTTCCCGGGTAGTCGAGTCCTGCATGTTCTGGCCGGCTTGCTCGATGCTCTTGCCTATCGCGCCAGTGGCCTGATCGACTTTTTCACCCGATTTCTCAATAACTTGATCGATCTGTTTTCCCGCTGCTTCTGCTGGACCTTCGTCTTTTTTCTGGCAACCAGCAAACGCGCCAAGAACGACAAGCATGGCCAGTGTGGCTTTCGTGGTTTTTTTCAGATCAGACATCGTGTTACCTTTGATTCAAACAGTCATCGAAGGGCGCCGCATGGTACGCAGCGCACCCTTGCCCAGCGAAGAGTCACTTGTCAACCTCATGGCCGATCACCCCTCCAATGGCTGCCCCCCCCAGAGTGCCTGCAGTGCTGCCCCCTGTCAGGATGGAACCACCAACGGCTCCGACGCCCGCGCCGATGGCGGTATTTTTTTCTTGCTGAGTCATGCCGGAACAGCCCGCCAACCCCAGAAAAGTGGAGATGACCACTGCGCAGAACACATAGCGCTTGGTTGTTTTCATGGGTAAACCTCTAATACTCTCCAGGATGTTGTCGTAGTGACGAGATGGCACACAATCCAACACCTGCAAGTACAGGCTATCCGCACCGGAGAAGTCCGTCTGTCTGCCACGACACACAGCGCGCGGACCAAGAACGGGGGCCCTCTGTCAAAGCCAGTACGCCCATAAACGGGCGAAAGCTTCCTTCAAGCGTAGGTCCAACGAACGGCGGCGCCACTGCTCCAGAACGATCGCGTTGGACGCTGCCAGGTCCTTGGCAAACATGGCGTTCACCTGCTGCCCAAACTCCCCCCCCAATACCACCGCATTGAGTTCATGGTTGTGCAAGAAGCTGCGCCAGTCGAGATTGGTTGAACCTACCGTGGCCCATACGCCGTCAATCAAAACCGTCTTGGAATGCAGGATCACCCCGCGCCGCTCGTAGATCTTGACCCCGGCAGTAAGCAAGAGGTCGTAGTAGCCCCGGCCGGCGTGGAAAACGAGCCACGAATCGGTTTGACTGGGCAAGATCAGCTTGACGTCGACGCCGCGCGCCGCAGCGTCCATGAGGGCAGCCAGCAACTGTGGATCGGGTACGAAGTACGCGTTGGTGAGGTACACGCTGCTTTCGGCACTGCCGATCGCAGACAGCAGCGTGGCATAGATCAGGCTGTAGGGTTCTTCGGGTGAACTGGCTATGACCCGCACCACCTGGTGCCCAGCGGGCACGGGTTCGGGAAAGTGATTCAGGGACTGAAGCGGCTCACCCTTCTGCGCCTCCCATGTGGCCAGGAAAAGCTTCTGCAACTCGGCCACGGCAGGACCTTGCAGCTGCAAATCGGTGTCGCGCCAGCTGGCTTCGCCACCCGGCCGCACACGGGACGCCCGGCTGAAAGAACCACCAGAATAGACGCTGCTGATGTTGATACCGCCGAGGAACGCCGTGCGCCCGTCCACAATCATCAGCTTGCGGTGGTCACGCTGATTGAGCAGCCATTCCGTGCGCACAGCCGCCGGATTGATAGGATTGAACTCGAGCACCTGGATTCCGCTTTCGATCAGGCGACGGAAAAAAGTCTCAGAGGTGCCCATGGTGCCCACGCTGTCACGAATCAGGCGCACCTGAACCCCCTGCTGCTGTTTTTCGATCAAGGCCTGTGCAAAACGCTGTCCGACCTCATCGTCCTCAAGGATGTAGGTTTCCATGTGGATGTGGTCCTGTGCCGCGCTGATGGCGGCCAGCATTGCCTGGTAAGTGGATGGGCCGTCTTGCAACAGAAGTACGCGGTTGCCTGTGGTCAAGGGGCTGCCAACCAAGGCTTCTTCCAGGGCCAGATGCCGCGAGAAGATGTCGGTCGGCTGACCGCTTTGGCTGAGTCTGTCCAGAATGGACTTGCTCTGGGCGGCGGACAATGGGCCGCGCGCACCTTCAAGTTGAACTGGCGGACCACGTCGCAAGCCCAAGTCCGGAACGATCACCGGCAGGCTACTGCAGCCCCAAAGAATGGCCAGCCCCAGCAATGCGATTGCTGATACAAGAAGGTGGCGAAATAGACGCATGCGTTCGCAACTTATTCGAAATTTTGCTCAGAGAAGCCACGATCTTCCCGAGCAGCACGGTTCGTCTGTGCGGTGTCGCACGCTACGCCATGGGCGCATCGATGCCGCGGCCATACCGGACCACGGCGTCGCAGCGGGGTTCCAGTCAGCTTTTTTTAGGGCGAGACCAGTCCGCCACACTCACTTGACGGGCTCGTGCCACTGTCAATGCACCGGCGGCGGTGTTCTGGGTGACCGTTGAGCCGCCCCCGACCGTACCGCCACTACCCAGTGTCACCGGCGCCACCAGCACGCAGTTGCTGCCAACATGCACGTCGGCTTCAATCACTGTTCGGTGCTTGTGCGCACCATCGTAGTTGGCGGTGATGCTGCCCGCGCCAAAATTTACCCGTTCGCCCACGGTGGCGTCACCCAGGTAGGCCAGGTGATTGGCTTTGGCACCAGCGGCGAGCGTGGAGTTTTTGACTTCCACGAAGTTGCCAATGTGCACGTCAGCGCCGAGCTGAGCCCCCGGGCGCAGACGGGCAAAGGGACCGATCTGCGCCCCAGTTCCTACGGTCACGCCTGGGCGCTCGCCGTCGATGTGTGTGAATGGGTGTATCACCGTGTCGTCCCCGACGGTGGTATTGGCAATGAAACAGTTGGCACCAATTCGTACTCGGTGACCAAGCGTGACCTGCCCTTCAAATACGCCGTTGATGTCGATTTCGACGTCCTGCCCGCAGCTCAACGTACCACGAATGTCCAGGCGGGCCGGATCTGACAGGTGCACGCCCTGGGTCATCAAGTCGTCGGCGATGCGTGCCTGGAAAATGCGTTCCAGCTGTGTCAGCTGCTGCTGGGTGTTCACGCCCAACACTTGCGCTGCGTCCTGAATGCGGTGGGCACGTACCGGTACGCCATCTGCCACGGCGAGTTTGACCACATCGGTCAGGTAATACTCGCCCTGAGCGTTGCGGTTGTCCAGGCGGGCCAGCCATGGGCGCAGCAAACGCGTCGGCACAGCCATGATGCCACTGTAGACCTCGGTAATCGAGCTGTGCGCCGCTGTAGCGTCGGGATGCTCGACGATGGCGAGCGGCTCGCCATGGCTGTTGCGCACGATGCGGCCATAACCTGTGGAATCTGGAAGGTCGAGGGTGAGCAACGCCAGGGCGTCACCCTGGACCAGCTGTATCAGCGCCTTCAGTGTTTCGGGGCGCGTCAAGGGCACATCGCCCGAAAGAACCAGGGTGATGCCGTCATTGGCCAAATGCGGCATGGCCTGCATGACGGCGTGGCCCGTACCGATCTGCGGCTCCTGGCGAACAAAGTGCAACGCCAGGCCTGCAATGGCCCCAGACAATGCCCGCTCGACCTGCTCGGCTTCATGGCCTGTGACGATGATCGCCTGACGGGCACCGACTTGTGCCGCACATTCAAGCACATGCAGGGCCAAGGCTTTTCCGCCCAAACGGTGCAACACTTTGGGGCGCGCACTTTTCATACGCGTTCCCCTGCCGGCGGCCATTACAACAACATCAACTGGAATGCTCACGGGAAGCTCCTTTTTCCTGAGTACCGCCGTCAAGACGGGAACGTATGAATCAGTGATGCAGCGCCGCATTGAGCTGATCCACAACGATGGCCCAATCGCCGTCCTGATCGATGGCCTCGCGCAAGAATGTTGACTGGGACACACTCCATGAGGCGCGATCCTGCAAGAGCGTGCCGTTGCCCAAGACGGTGTGGCATCGGATGAAGTGGGCAATGGAATGTCGGTCGCTGGATATTCCGAGTTGATCGAACAAATCGGTCAAGTCATGCGTGTGGGGTGTCATACGGTGCATCGAGTAATGTGTTTGTTGGCGAATGCTCACCCCGCGGCCTCGCCGGGCTGCTTCGCGAATGAGTAGCGGCACTGCAGCCTCTTGGCGCGGTACATGGCCCGGTCAGCACACTTCATCAGCTGTTCGGCGTCGGTGGCCCGCCCGTTGCGGGAGGTCGCAATACCGATGCTGGGCTGCACCTGGAGGCTCAAGCTCCCCAGCTGTACTGGCGCTGCTATGCCCTCGAAGAGCTTGTTCGCTACGCGCGCAATGTGCGCAGATGATGGGGCGTGCGTCAGCAGGCACGCAAATTCGTCTCCCCCTAAACGCGCGGCCAAGTCGTCTGCGCGAATGACTTGGGACAGGCGGGCACCGACGACAGCAAGCAGTTTGTCACCCACACTGTGCCCAAAGGTGTCGTTGATGGACTTGAAGTGGTCGAGGTCGATGAACATCACCGCCAGTCGACCTGCTTGCGCTGCGCTGCTGCTCAAGGCAACGGTGAGCCGGTCCAAAAATGCCCTGCGGTTCGGCAGTGCCGTCAGGCCGTCGTGGTTGGCCAGAAACCGGGCAGCGCGTTCACCCTGGAGGGTCTGTTCCAACTGTGTGCGCACCTGTGCCAGCTGACACTGCGACTCTGTCAGCGCCAGTTGCAACTGCTGGCATCGCGTTTGTTCCTTCTGACCATCGCTGTCGGCAAACGGACATGGGGCCAAGGTGGCCGCGATGCCATGCAGGGGCATGGGCGGCTCCGCCACACATGCGTCGCGCAGCGTCACGGCCAGATCTGACCAGGCTATCGAATGTGACATTCAGGACTCTCCTGGACACGATAACCAGCCAATACGGAGCCATCGACGTCCGCCACCCTTTGAGCGGACGCGGCAGGACGGCGAAACCAGGCCTCGGTGACTCGCCGTTCCCAATTGAGGATTTGCCGCTCGGCTTCGTCTTGCAGCACGCCGTAACGCATTTGGATCCGTTCCAACAGCCGTTCACGCTGATTGGGGACCGGCCGCACATCGTCATCTGTCAGACGGCCCCAGCGTTCCTGTGCTCGCGCTGCGATGTGTGCCCAATTTCCTTGCATGAGGTTCCAGTTCATGGGTGGTCCTTTACATAGCCCCAAAACGGGCTTCGGGTAAGAGATGGGCGGCCGGTGAAACGACCGTCGCCGCCTTGCAATGTCATGTCTGAAACTGAATTGGTCTGTGCGCTAAAGCACGCGACATGGCGTAGGTGCGTTGTCGAACAGACGGTCTCGGGCGCTCACCCCACGATGCGGCAGGCTGTGAAAGACCTGCGCTCCAACCTGATGCGCGCCACACGACTTTGAAAGACCACATGAAAACCTACCTCGCTTGCCTAGGCACCCGCCCCGAAATCATCAAAATGGCTCCGTTGCACCATGAACTGAAGCAACGCGGAAATCGCGTGGTGGTGTTGCACACAGGTCAGCATGAGGCCGTTGCCGAGGAGCTTTACCGCTTCTTCAGCATGGGCCCAGACATTCGCCTGACATCACCGCGGCGCACCAGCCGCCTGGGTGATCTGACTGCGCTGCTGCTCGAAGGGGTTGACCGGGTGGTTTCCGACACGCAGCCTGACGTGGTGCTGGTGCAGGGCGACACGACATCTGCGCTGGTGGGGGCCTTGAGTGGTTATTACCATGACAAGCCAGTTGCGCACGTAGAAGCAGGCCTGCGCACCGGCATGCGCGAACCGTTCCCGGAAGAACAGAACCGGGCACTGATTGCGAGACTTGCGCACTGGCATTTCGCCCCAACACCCGGCACGCGCCAGAACCTCCTGCGCGAAGGCATTGCCGATGCGCGCATTTCGGTGGTGGGCAACACCGTGATCGACGCCGCACGCTGGACGCAGCGGCGCCTGGGTACAGCGAGCTCGACCACGCCCAAGGCCCTGCCCCCAAGCATTGGGGCTTTTCTGGCGGCCCACCCAGACCAAAAGCTGATGCTCGTGACCGCGCACCGCCGGGAAAACTGGGGAACGCCGATTCGCAACATTGCCTCGGCGATAGGGCAATTGCTGGCAGCACACCCGGACCTCATCGTGGTCTGGCCCCTGCACCCCAACCCCGCGGTGCGCAAAGTGGTGGAGCCAGTCATTGCAGCACTGCCCGCTGCCTTGCGCTCACGCGTGTGCCTGACCGAACCGGTGGACTACCCTGCCCTCATCACCCTGTTGCAGCGCTGTCACTTCACCCTCACGGACTCGGGTGGCATACAGGAAGAGGCCTCGGCGTTGGCGCGTCCGGTGCTGATTGCGCGGGACAGCACCGAACGCCAGGAACTGGTACAGGCTGGGGGGGCGGTACTGGTGGGAACCGATATTGAATGCATGGTGAGGCAGGCTTCAAGGCTGCTGAACGATGATGCGGCCTACCGCAGCATGCAACTGAGCCACAGCCCGTTCGGCGATGGCCACGCGGCGAGCCACATTGCGGACCGGCTCACCGCGGACCACTGACGCGGTCCACGGCGGCATAACAGTCGAGCGTCAGGCCACTGCGGCCTGGCGCGCCACCGGCGGGGCCAAAGAGCGGCTGACCTCATCAGCAAAGCGGTTGGCCATTTGTTGTGCCCTGGCCGCTGTACTGCACTCCACCAGCACGCGAACCACCGGCTCGGTGCCAGAAGCCCGGAGCAGAACCCGTCCGTCACCGCCGAGCGCCTGTTCCGCGCGCTGCTGGAAGCTGGACATCCAGGCGCCATCAACCATCGGCGCGCCAGCGGGCAAGGGCACATTGACCAGGCACTGGGCGTTCATGTTCAGGTCTGCACAGAGCTGGGCCAGGCTGCAACGCGAGCGTTTCATTGCTGCCACCACCCGCAACGCCGACATCACGCCGTCACCAGTGCTGTGCCAGTCGAGCCCGATGAGGTGCCCCGATCCCTCGCCTCCCAGGCGCCACCCCCGCTGCCGCAGAAGGTCCAGCACATGGCGGTCACCCACAGCAGAACGGGCAAAGTCCAGCCCTCTGCGAATCAGTGCCAGCTCCAGCCCTTGGTTGCTCATCACCGTACCCACCACCCCGCCCTGCAGGCCGTCATTGATCTGGCCGTCAACGGCCAGAACGTACAGCAGCTCGTCGCCACCGTAGATCCGGCCCTGGGCATCGACCACCACGAGCCGGTCGCCATCGCCATCCAACGCGACACCAAGGTCTGCATGGTGCGTTTGCACGGCGCGGCTGAGGTGCTTGGGTGCCGTGGCGCCGACCCTGTCGTTGATGTTCTGACCGTCTGGCGAGACGCCGACCGCAACGACGTGTGCGCCCAGTTGCCGAAACACTGCGGGTGCGATGCGGTGACAAGCCCCATGGGCTGCGTCCACCACGACTTTCATTCCACGCAGGTCAACCCCCCGCGGCAGGGCTTGCCTGCAGAATTCGATATAGAGATCAGCCGCTTCGGGCAAGTGAGATACCCGCCCCAATTGGGATGACGGCTTGCAGACCATGGGCTGATCCATGGCTCGTTCGATTTCGGCCTCCAAGTCGTCAGGCAGTTTGTCGCCAGTGCTTGAAAAGAACTTGATGCCATTGTCATCGAAGGGGTTGTGGGAAGCACTCACCACCACACCCGCCTGGTACCCGCGCATGCGGGTCACATAGGCAACGCCTGGTGTCGGCAGTTCTCCGCACATGACGGTATCCACACCGGCAGCTGAAAACCCGGCCTGCAAGGCGGCTTTGAACATGGGGGCCGATCCCCGTGTGTCGGTGCCGACGGCAACCACGGGCCGGGGTTTTCGGCCGCTGTGCCGCCGGCTGAGCAAATGACCGGCAGCGTGTGCCAGCCGCATGATGGTCTGCGGCGTCATGGGCTCGGCACCTACCTGGGCACGCACGCCGTCGGTTCCAAACATTTTCTGCTTTGTCATGGGTTGTCCTCAATGAAAGGGTTTCGCCAAATGACCTGACCACAGGCCAAGACGAGCAGTAACGGTAGGCGCCATCGGGGAACCGGTCTGTGCGCTGGCGAACCGGCGTGCTCACGTGCGCTAGCGCACAGACGGTGCGAGGCCAGAAACACGACCATGGCTTTTTCATCCCTAGGCGACAAGCTCCATGAACCTTGCTCACACCTGTTGGTCAACCCTTGTCTTTGCACTCGCCGCGGCCAGCCCATGGGTTGCACGCGCACAGGACGCTGACGATGCGCCCGAGCCACCCGCTCCGACCGCGGGTATTGAGGCCTACGTCAATACCCAGTCACTGAGCAACGGCTACGAAGACTGGTACGAAACTGGCGTGCGTGGTCACGTCGGCGTGGGCAACCATGTGCTGGGCATGGAGGCGGCCACCATGAAACGCTTCGGGGAAAACGGGCTCTACGTGGGCTTGTCGGACACCGTGACCATTGACGAGGACTGGTTCGCCACGCTGTCCATCGGGGCGGGTGACGGTGCAAGTTACCTGCCAAGCTACCGCGTTGATGCCTTTATCAACCGCAAGTTGCTGGCTGGGCAGCAACTGATTGCAACGCTGGGCGCAGGCTATTACCGTGCGCCCGATGACCACGTTGACCGCAACATCAGCCTTGGAGCCACCTACTATTTCGAGGCGCCCTGGGTGATTCAAGGCGAGATCCGCTTTAACAACAGCTCGCCGGGCAGCGTGAAAACGCGCCAACAGTTTCTGGCTGCAACCTGGGGGCATGCGGGCAATACGCAGGTCACCGCGCGCTACGGCTGGGGGGCCGAGGGTTATCAGGCAATTGGCGGCGGTGCTTCGCTGGTCAACTTCGACAGCCGACAGTCACAGCTCAGTTTTCGTCACTGGCTTGGACCGAGATGGGGCATCACAGCGGCACTGGAGCGCTACAGCAACCCCTATTACGTTCGCAAAGGCGCAACCCTGGCCCTGTTCTGGGAACTGCCTTAGCACCCCCAATGCGCCGTCATGGGTTCGTTTGCGCACAGACGTTCACGCCGAAGTGGAGCCGAATGGCAACCGGCTCCCGCGCTGGCCGATCACCCGCTGGCACCTGTCGCCCGTAGTAGCGCTTTGCTCTGATCCACCAGGAGTGACAACCATGTCTCTTTTCGCACAACCCCCGAATGTCATCACACAACGGCGCCCCGCGCGTCGGCTTGAAGCCGAATCGGCGAACTCGACACCAAGCCGTTCGGCCACGACGCCAGACGACGCCAAAACGGCTCGCGCCCCGCGACAGATTCTCCATCTGCGCCACACCGCCCCGCCGGACACATCGGTATCAGAAGAGCCCGCTCGCTGAGCCCCCATACGCAACCCAACCAGGAGTTGATCATGCCCGGTCAAACCATGCCCCACTCCCGTGTTCCTCGCTGGAGCACCTCGTCCCTGGGGCACCCTGCGGATATCTCACCTCGCGAATACTCGGCCCTGAGCGAGCACCTGAACCTGTGCCAGGGCTTGCGCAGCACCTGGCTCGCCTGGCGCGGTGGTGTGGATTCCCTGCAGGCTCTTCTGGCAGCGCGTGTGGTAACGGCTGCTGCGGTGATATCGCTGCTTGCGCTGGTTGTTTGGCTGGTGCGCTAGGGCATGGCGGCCAAGCGGCTGCGAAGCCTACGCGACCACGCGGACTGGATTCCTCAGGATATCGCCCGCGTTCTGGAGGCACGCAGCGGCAAGGCGATGGAGCCGATTCGTGCTGAACTGTTTGGACCAGAACGCTTTGAACAACACGGCCGCAGTCTGGGCGCGTCACATCGCGCGCGCAAGGTCACTTTCACCCAGGCCACGTTCTACCCCAGGTTGCAAGACAACATCCGCACTCTGCGGGTGGCTCACCGGTACATTGCGCTGCAAGCCACGGAAGGGCACGAGATTGGTGCTGCCGCGGAATGGCTGCTCGACAACTTCCACCTGATTGAGGACCAGTTGCGTGAAATCAGGGAAGGGTTGCCTGCACGCTACTACCGATCATTGCCCGTGCTGCAAGACCCACCACTGGTGGGTCTGCCAAGGGTGTATGGCGTTGCCTGGGCTTTCATTGCCCACACCGACAGCGCCTTCAGCGAAACACTGTTGCTGCATTTCCTGAACGCCTACCAGTCGGTATGCGAATTGAACCAAGGCGAACTTTGGGCACTGCCCACCACCCTGCGCGTGGTACTGGTGGAAAACCTGCGAAGGCTGGCAGACCGTGTTGCCAGCTACAAGGCCGCCCGCGAACTGGCCACCCTCTGCGCCACCCAGCTAGACACCCTGACGCTGCCCGCCGTTCAGTCCCTTCGGCATCACATGGACAAACGTGGCGTCGGGCTCGTGTTCCTGGCCCAGCTGATGCAACACCTGGCGGCGCATGGTCCCGCGTCAAAGTCCACCACACTGCCATTGGTCAAGCAGTGGCTGGAGCAAGAAGTGCCCGACCTGGGTGCATTACACGCACAGCAGCACATCGACCAGGCAGCCGACCACTTGAGCATGGGCAATGCTTTCACTGCCTTGCGGGCCATTGGAGCGGCAAGCTGGTCAGACATCGTCACGCAAACCAGTTGTGTGATGCGTGTCATGCTGGGCTCGGGGGTGTTTGCCGCAGAAGACGAAGCCACCCGCAACAAGACGCTGCACGCCGTCGAACGACTGGCGGCGACCAGCCGCCTCAGTGAGTCGGAGGTTGCCCGGCGCCTGCTCGACGCGATGGTCAAAGGTGGAGGACACACAGGTCTGGCAGGTTACTGGCTGGAGGGTGACGGACGCGCTGAACTGGAACACCTTCTGGGCATCAGGCGCCTGCTGCCCAGGGCGTGGCGAGAGCAGGCCCGCGTCACCCGTACCCATGCTTACTTCGGCACGCTGGTGTTTGCCACACTGCTGGTGGTGCTGGCCCTGACGGGCTCGCTCAGCGCTGGTGTACAGACCAGCCATAACGGCTGGGGCCACCACGCCGCAGCGTTGCTGACCATGCTTCTGGTGCTATTGCCTGCATCGGAAGCGGTGGTGGCACTGGTCAACCGCCTCATCAGTGAGGCGACCAAACCCACACACCTGTCGCGCCTGCTGCTGGCAGACGGCGTACCCGCGTACGCGCAAACCATGGTCGTGGTTCCAGCCATGCTCAGCCACAGACAGGGGATCGACACCCTGGTTCACCGCCTGCTGCTGCACCACTTGGGCAACCAAGAAGCACACACACAGTTTGCCCTGCTGAGCGACTGGGGTGATGCCGCCACGGCGCACGAAGACGGCGACGAAGCGTTGCTGGCCCACGCGCAGCAGGTCCTCCATACACTCAACACACAGTACCCCGCCGCACCGGGCCAGCCACCGCGCTTTCTGCTGCTGCACCGCCAACGCACATACAGCACCACGCAAGACCGGTGGATGGGCTGGGAACGCAAGCGCGGCAAGCTGGAGCAACTGGTGGCTGCGCTGGCAACGGATTCACCGGGGCCGTTCATCGACCTGGGCGAGCTGTCGCGCATGGCGCCAGGCACTCGCTACCTGATCACGCTGGACAGCGACACCGAGTTGCCCCCCGGGCGCCTTCGCGCCCTGGTCGGCGTGGCAGAGCACCCGCAGAACCAGCCCGAGCTAGACCCCAGCGGCCGCCGTGTGACACGAGGCTACGGCATCCTGCAGCCCCGCGTGGTGGCCCCTCTTCCCGTTGATACCGCCACCACGCCTTGGCAGTGGTTGTTCGCCGGTCAACGTGGCATGGACCCATACAGCGCCATGTC